>JANMGN010000835.1:0-7238 GCA_031374645.1 Chitinophagales bacterium
TAGCATTTGACGCTTCGAGCTGTGATACTCGGCTCAATAAATCACTAATCAATAGTCGCAATTCAGTTATGTCTGTACTTAATTCGGGCATACTTTTTATAATCAAATTCTTAGCCAAGTTTTTGGGCTAAGTTTTTACTAAAAATGAATAATTGAAAACGAATAATTAAAAACGGAATTATCGATAAAAGGCGTAAGCTCGAAGAAAACGCTATCAGAGCCAAACTCCCATCGTCGTGTGGCAGCGATGTAGCGTCAAGATGACTGTCATGCGAGGATAGGAGCTTAGCTGTTATCGATTTTTAAAGTAGAACTATTCTGAAATTTCTGGCAAACCAAACGCCTCAAACATTTCTTCCATACTTTCTGTATTATTGATAGAATTGGGCTCTTTTGCTGTCCTTTCTTTCCAATAATCGTAAATATCGCCTGTTTTTTTGAAATTATTAAAAAAAGGAAATACTTGATTTAGGATTAAATCCTCTACGAATTGGGCAGAATTGGCAATACGTATAGGCGGATATTTATCGTCTTGAAGCATTTTTGAAAGAGCCTTAAAATTCATGTTATTTGCCAAATCCAGCGTTGCTTGACTGTACATCGTAGGGATTTTGGCAGGAAAAGTCGAACAATAGCCCCAACCTGCAAAAATATGCGGCAATCCGTAGCGTTTTGTTCGTTTTTTTATGGCTTGTTGTATGGCTATGTCATTGATTTTGATTTCAACTGCGTCCATCATGGTTGTACCGCCTCGTCCGTCCCAACGAAAGCCAATTTCATATTCCAAACCATTTTCAATTTTTATGAATATAGTTTTACTTTTTTTAAACTCGAAACCATGCGCTACGATTTTTGGAGCAAGGATTTCGTAAAATCTATCTTTTGCTTCACTCATTTTAGCTTATAAATTCAATGGTAGTTTTAAAAATAAAATTTTCATTTTCAGCAACACCTTCATTTTTAAAATTAATAAATAACTCACAATCAATACAATACATATTTGCATTTATTTTTTTTACAGATAATTTCATAACGTCACACCAATTGTGCGCACCGCCAATATAGATGGAAGTTTCCGTTTTTTCATATTTTTCGCTCGTGATACTCAGTCCGTCCAAATCATTTGGATTCTTTAGATTTAAAGCCAACCAGTCTATATAAATTTCAGTTTTTACAGGCTGAATTTCGTAATCTAAACCAGAATTAAAGGCTGTTAATGGCACAATTATTCGATGAAATAAGGTTTTTTCTGAGCTTATAAATTCATTTTCAAACAGAAACATTTCTACTGTTCCGCTCTCTGCATTAGCTTTTTTTTGAAGGTTGATATGGTGCATCTTTTTATTTTATTTGCAGCAATATAATAAAATCAGCGCAATCACTGCTGGAATAGTCTGTACCAATAGGATTTTTTTATCCGCTGTAAATGCGCCGTAAATACCTGCAATAGCTACACAAAGCAAGAAAAAAGTAGCTACATTTACGTTCCAAATTGGGTCGCTAATAAACAAAGACCAAACTAAACCAGCCGCTAAAAAGCCATTGTACAACCCTTGGTTTGCTGCCAAACCTTTAGTTGCTGCGAATAATTCTGGTTTCAGAGCGTTTTTGAAAACTATTTTTCCACGGGTTTCCCAAGCAAACATTTCTAACCAAAGGATATAGACGTGCATCAGAGCGATAAGTGTGATGAAAATTTGTGCGATTGTACTCATTTTTTTATGTTTTTGATTTTATTCTACAAGCACAAAGTAAGGAAAATTTATTTGTTTTATCAAATAAAAAGCTGTTTGAGTATTGTGTTTTCGACAAATAAATCTATTTTTGTGCCGAAAACATACTATTTACACAAAACATACACTATGAATTTTTATTGGGTTTACGATCTTGATAACTGGCAGTTTGCTACGTATTGCATTCTATTTTTTATTTTTATAGCCGTTTTTGGTCTTTTTATCCTTAAAAAAGCCATTCAAAAATCAATTATTCCACAAGCACACAATGATGTTGTGAGCTTTTTTATGGCAGGACTTAATGCTATTTATGGTATTACGCTTGGTTTGATAGCGGTAGGTGCTTGGGAAAATTACGCCAATGTGAACCAAACGGTTTCAAATGAAGCGGCTACTTTGGCGGCTTTGTATGAAAATATTAGGATTTTACCTTCGCCATTGAGTGATACATTACGAGCAGAGCTCAAAGAATACACGGAATATACTATAAATGACGCTTGGAAACAACAACAAATGGGTAATGTTCCGAAAGGAGGCACTGAAAGATTAAGAAAATTTGAAAAGCACTTGCTCAGTTTTGTTCCCGTCACACCTGGCGATGGTGTTTTATTTGAGCAATCATATTCCAATTTGAGTGAGTTGGTAAAAATGCGGCGCTTGCGCATCAATAGTGTAACCTCGGGATTGCCTTCGCCTGTTTGGTACACGATTTTCTTTGGTGCTTTTCTAAATATTGTTATCACGTGGTTTTTTATCACAGATAAATTTCGTGTTCATGTCTTGATGACTTGTCTTTTTGCTGCTTTGTTGGGTTCGCTTATTTTCTTGGTAGCAGCTATGGATAATCCTTTTCGAGGTGAGTTTAGTGTCAGTAGCGATGCTTTCAAAATTGTTTTAGAAAAAATGAAATAGACATTTATATAAAAAAACACTTCAATTGAAGCTATTCAGTTGGAGTGTTTTTTTTATTCAAAATGGTTCATCTATGATTTTGGCGATTTCAGAGTTTAAACCTAACAGGTTTTAGCTATGATTTCAACACTTTGCTACAAAATCATGTATGAACCTTTAAAACGTTAAGAAAAATTATAATGTTTTAGTTTTTTCTTGTAAAAATTAAACTTTTCTTCATTGTTTGTAGCAAAAATATCCATACCAGCAAACGTCACAAGACACTCCTCGTCCACTAAATAAAAAGAGCAAGGATTACTGTAAATAAATTCCTTTTCAGACCAAATAGTTTCACATTGCTCAAAGTTATCCTTGATTTCTCCTATGTTTTCACTTTCTAAACCCATATAATATTTGAAATTAAATGCTATTTCTTGCAATGCAAAAGTCGTCAAAAAGTCGTCTATTTTAGTTTCTATTATTCTGCTATTTTGAGGTTCAACCTTGTCTTCATAAAAAACCTCATCAGAATTTAATTTTGTTTTGCACGCCCAATTGTGCTGATTTTCATGCAGGAAAACAAAAGAATTTTCCTCAATTTTCAAATTTTCGTAAGGCACTAAACGGTCAATATTACAGAAAAAACGGATGGTTTCGTAACTGCAATCGTGCTTTGCCATGAACGCATCTATTTCATATAATTCTTTCAAAGAATGAGGTAAATCTTGACGGTATTTTGAAAAATCAAAATTTTCAAAATTTACCTTAAAAAGGCTTGAAATGATGTTTTTCAAGCCTAAAATTACATTTTCTTCTTGTATTTGCATTGTTAAATCTCAGCTTTTTCATAATCCTCCATAGTATTCAAATCGGCTTCATAATTGAAAGCGAGCGTAATAGAACGGAGCGAACTACCATCATTGGAGAGCGAATCACTCACAATTAATTCGTGTTGTTCGGTATAGTTTTTACGCCAAGTGGTCATTGTTCCCATAAATTCTACGATTTTTGGCTCGCCCAAAATAGCCGTTAGTTCTTCTGCTGTCATGCTGTGTTCTACATCAAAAGGAATGCCGCCTTTGCGTTTTTTTGTAAACTCTACCATCGTAAATAGAGCAACAAAACCACCTGTCCAACGGGTCGGAATTGGTTTCAAATGACGACTATTTCCGCCTCTTCCGAAGTACAATCGGACACAATCTTTCTCAATTTTTCCTTTCAGTCCTGGGCTATCAGCAGTACAGGTGATTTTGGTCGGATACGCAACATTCCAAGATTTCAATAAGGTTTTAATTTCTTCACTCTCGATACTTTTTCCCATCAAGGGGATTAAATTTTCTATCATAATATTTTATTTATTTATTTTACACTACAAACTGACTAACATAATACGCCAACGCCTGTGCAGAAAGCATCGGGTTTGCACCACTTGCACTCGGGAAAAGACTGGTATCGGCAACAAAAAGATTTTTTACTTCTCGAGTTTCTCCATTTGGTTTTACAGGGCAATTTGCCTTGCCGCCCATACGAACCGTTCCCATCTGATGCGCTGAGTAAACGCCAAAATAATTCGTTTTCCAAGGCAATTTTTGAAAACGAGCTATAAAATCACTTGTTTTTTCTTGTTCTGGAAAAAAATGCAATTGTTTATTGTGCGGAATTGAGATACGTTTTGCACCAGCCGCCACTTGTAATTTTATAACTTCTTCAAATCCTTTTAACAAATGATTTTTATCATAATCATGCAAAGTATAATGAGCTTCGGGCTGCTTACTTTTGGGAGAAAGGGTTACTTTTCCACCAAATTTATCCCGTACCAATCCAAAAGAAATACCTGTGTGGCGTAAATTCAAAATTTCGTCTTTGTATTTTTCTCCATTTTCCCAACTCATAATCACAGCTGCCAAACCTGGATGAACAGGCGGACATTCCATACGAAAACCGTAGTTGCCGTCAAGTTGCGCAAAATCTTTGACAATTGTAGTCATCATAGGTCCAAACCAAGGATTTATGACCGCATCATATCGCCCAAGAACTGGAACTACGGGATGTAAAAATAAATTTTTACCAATTTCTGAATGTCGTAAACCGCTTCGCAAAAGTAATGCTGGCGTATGTAATGCGCCTGATGAAACGACTACTTTTTTTGCTAAAATACGGATACCGAAGCCTTTGTGTATTCCTTCTACTCCGATTGCTTCTCCATTTTTTATCGTAACTTTATCGATATAAGTATTGGGTAAAATTTGCGCTCCAAAATCTGAGGCATCTTGTAAAAATGTTTTTGAAGCTGATTGTTTTATACCGTAAGCATCGCCAAGACAAGAAAAACCTTGCGCTTTCCAAAAAGTTTCACCGCTGATATGGGCTGGTTTTTTTATATTTTGAGGAATGATTTCTGCATTGAAATTACTCTTTTTTGCAGCGTCCCAAAGCAATTGATTTTGCAAATCGTGCTGAACGTTACTATTTACATTGTTGCGTTTTTCTACAAATTCAAAACACTTAACGTACTCATTATCAGTAAATTGTGGATTGTCAAATTCATCTGCCCATTGTTTTAAAACATAATCTGGTGTACGCAGAGAACCTGCCCAATTGATAGTTGTTCCGCCGCCAACATTACTTCCTGCGAGTATGGAAACACTGCCGCTTTTTGAAGCTGTCAGACCTTGTGCTTCGTAAGTTCGCTGAATCATATCCAGTTCGTGCTGATTAAAATCAGTTTCTTGCAAGTAGTTTCCTTTTTCTACCACGATGACTTTTTTTCCTTTTCGAGCCAACTCCGCAGCGATTATCGAGCCGCCCGAACCACTTCCTACAACGATTACATCACATTCTAAAACTGTGTTTTTTTCTATCTTTAAAATATCAAATTTATTGCTGTTCGTAGGTTTTTCGTTTATACTTAATTCATATTTTAAAGCTGCCCAATTTGGGTTTTCTTCTTCTTTTTGTACATCACCAAAGTAAATAAGACCGCTTATTTTTTTCAACGAATTAAATAAATTTCTTATATCAGCAATAGGGTGGAGCGACCATTTTTGCAGCATTTTAGTAATTTGTGCTTCGCTAAGGTTGCGAGCAGGTTTCATCGCTCCGAACCAAGTTACGCCCAAAAATGAAGAATCTAACAAAGCAAAAGCCGTTTTTAAGTCGTTTTGGTCTTCTATTTTTAGATTTTCAATCAATTCTACCGCTTTTTCGACTACATTTCTATCACTTGCTTTTCTTTTCCAAAAACCAAATTCGTCTTTTTCTTTTTCGATAGAAGGTATGAGTACGTCAAACACTTTTTCGAGTGATGCTTTTTGAGTAGTGGATATTGTAAAAGCCATAAGCGTGTAGTCGAAAATTTAATAAATACAAAGATAATAAAAAATAGGAGATGAGATAGTAAAAGGTGGATAAAGTGACAAATTTTAATAGTTTGTAATCACAAGATGCTCTACATTTTTGTCGTTTCTATTCATAAAACTAACCAAATAGGTTTTGTCAAAAGACTGAATGTTTAGTCCTTTTTTATCATAAAGGTTGAGTATAAAATCTGTATTTTTTATAATCATCATCCATTGTGCTTCACATTTTTTTATCAAAAAATCAGCCAGACGTTCTTGGTCAGTTTTTGAAAATTCATTTTTAGCATAAGTGCTAAATTCTGTGTCATAAGGAGGGTCTAAAAATATAAAATCATCTTTTTTAGGCTGATGCAAAGTTAGAAAATCTTGAAAATCTAAGTTTTCAATAGTGGTCGTTGCCAGAAGAATTTGAAGCTCGGAAGACCTCAAATAATCAATTTTTTTCAAAAAATTCTTACGATTGTAACCTATACCTCCGTAGGGAACATTAAAATCTCCGCTGGAGTTGTAGCGAAACATTCCACTGTACGCAAAGTTGCGGATAAATAGGAAAATAGCGGAAGACAAAGCGGTATTTATTCTGTATTTTTCACAATTGTTGTGAAGGTATCGGAATTGCATATAAAAAGCACTTTTCAAAGCGGTTTCTATATTAGAAAGTATGTCTTCGGTAGTTAGAACTTCTTTTTGTTGCTCTAATACTTTCATTCTCTTTGTCTTACGTATAAGATTTATTTTTAATTCTTTGATAAAATGCTCTGTATTAAAATCAAATGTTTTAGAAAACATTTGATTGAATTGAGTTGAATTAGAAGAAACAAATTCAAAAATTATACTTTTTAGCTCCGTTTCGTCAATCGTATTGTCGGAATATTTTTTATATAAATCTACAAAATACAGGGCATTTTTTTCGATTATTTCAGTCAAAATATCCCAATTTTGTACGATTTCATCTAATGCAAAAAAGAATAAAGCTCTATTTTCGTCTGTTATGCTTTTATAAAGTGCTACGAGTTCGTTTGATTTGTCGTTGATAAAATATTTTTGCGCCTGAACCGCAGTAAATACAGCTCCGCCGCCTACAAAAGGTTCGTAATAATTATTGAAAAAAGGAGGCAACTGAGGAATAATATATTTTAATTCTTGCTCTTTTCCGCCTGCCCATTTCAAAATCGGACTTAATTTTTTGCTTTCTATATAGTTAGGATGTTCCAATGCTGCTTGAAATTTAGTTATTATTCTTATTTACTTTCTA
>JANMGN010000249.1:0-1537 GCA_031374645.1 Chitinophagales bacterium
GTACAAGCCAATTCCGTTTCAAATTCGTTTTTGATGGTAACTACTATGCTTGGATAATTGATGACGTTGCTGTTATCAAAGGCGAAGATTATAACTTGCGTGCCAATAGAACTTTTTACGCAGTTCCTGAAAACTTCAATACGCCACTTTCTCAAGTGCGTTCAATCCAATTTTTAAATGATATTGAAAATTTGGGCGGAAAAGCACAAAAAGCTACACAAACAGTAACTGTTGCGAAAGCTGGTGCTACTTTCCACAAAGATAGTATCGTACACGCTACTATTTTACCTGGAAAAACTATCGAAAACAAGTTATTCAAATCATTTAAAGTTACTGAAAAAGGTAACTACACAGGCTCTTACACTGTAAAAGGTACAAATACAGACTTTGACAATACAGATAACAGCTTACCTTTCACGTTCACAGTTTCTGATAGCACTTTTGCAAAAGAAAAGCAGCGCACAGGTGGAGTTACTCCTTTCAATGCTGTTGATCCTGCTGGTACAGATAAAACTTTTGCTTTTGGTAACATTTTTTATGTAGAAAAAGGCGCTGGTTACAAGTCTGGTGTAGCTGAGTTTGGTTTTGTAAATGCAGCTGAGGTAAAAGGTCAAACTGTTACCCTTACTATCCGTGAATGGGACGATGAAAATGGTGACTCTACTATCAATAGTATGGACGAGTTAAAAACAATTGCAGGTTTATTGGACTACACCTTCACAGGTAAAGAAGTAGCTCCTGGATTATCGAATCCAAGTGCAAAATTGACTAAGATATATATTCCAAATGATGCTAATGCAAAGTTGCCTTTGAAATTAAAAGACAATACTTTTTATGCTGTAATAATAGAATATAACGGTGATGGTCTTGCCGCTGATGCAAAAACACCTACAATCGCAACAAGCGATGAGTTTGCTTTCAGAGCTGGTTATTTTGCACAACGTGAAGCTGGTTTTGCGCATCCACAAACTTCTACTATACTTCAAGTGGGCGCAGATTTCTTCCGTATTGCTTATGGCGAGGACAATACTCCAATGATTCGTTGGAATGTAGTGCCTATTCCATCTGATGTAGAGGACACAAAATTGGCTGAAACAGCGGTAAAAGTTGGTCCAAATCCATCTACTACTTACATCAATGTTGCTTTCAACTTTGAAAACACGATGAAAACTGTAGAGCTTAATGTTACAGATGCAGCTGGAAAAACTGTTTTGACAGCAGAATACAAAAATATTCAAACGGATAACGTGAACTTAGACTTAACTCAATTGTCTAGCGGTGCTTATCAGATGTATATCAAAACGGAAGCTGGTGTTTCTGTAAAACCTTTCGTGGTGCAGAAGTAATCAGCCCCATCTAAATCTTCTCCAAAGGGGAAGATTTTAATGTAATGGGAATAAGTAAATTATACAGAATAAAAAGTAATCTTTATTTGTGTTCTCTTACTTATAAATAAAAAAAATCCGAGTTTTCTTTCAGAAGAAAACTCGGATTTTTTTTATTTAAAGAGAGCCGTAGGTTCGACCTTTTTGTAGCC
>JANMGN010000847.1:0-4891 GCA_031374645.1 Chitinophagales bacterium
CATGGCGGTGCATCGGTCGTTTTAGCTGAAACATTGGGCAGCGTAGCTTCTTTACTTTGTCTTTCTGATTGGACAAAACAAGCGGCTGTTGGCTTAGAAGTGAATGCAAATCATCTTAGTCCAGGTCGTTTTGGAACAGAAGTTTTTGGTACAGTACGCCCGATTCGGGTAGGAAAAACAGTTCATGTTTGGAATATCGAAATAAAAACAAGCGAAGGAAAACTGATTTGTGTCAGCAGATTGACGACTGCGATTATCAATATTGGTTAAATAAAAGAGCCGTAGTTTTGACCTTTTTGTAGCCGTGTGCTATCGTCGTGTGACAGCGATGACATCTTGCCGCTACATCGCAGCTAAACTCCTATTGTCGTGTGACAGCGAAGTCATGGCTTTTCTTTTTTGATTTTTTTTAAAATAAATATTTTCATATTTGTATTTCAGTTTTATGTAAAAAACTATCAATCATAAGGTTATATCTTACGATTATAATTTTGTGTTTTCGATATGTCACAGCTATTGACTATCTACGTATTTATAGCGTAACTTAGCGGTTTAGGGAAAAAATATACATACTAAACAGGCTTTTTGAGCTGCATTTATGAGAAAAATTTAATATGCTTGGTATCATTTTTACACGCAACAAAATGTTTGCAGGAATGATACGAGGCAGAGAAATACATTGGCTATCTTTTGAAAATAATCAAAACTGCGTTACGCATCAAGGTAATTATCTTGATACGTTGAAGCTGTATTTAGACCAATTATTGCTTACGTATCAATGGGAGATGCCTTCCGCTTATGGGATGACTTTGCAAGAGTCATTGACCATCGCTGTTGTGTTTCCTGCTGATTCGCTTTTTGTGAGCGCACGTGAAAAAAATGAACTCCTTGCTTGGGTACTTTCTGACCCTTCTCGCTGTGCTTCTGTACAGATTAACCACGCTGCAAATTTGCTTTTTGAGCATTTTAATACGCTTCCAGATACACTTCCGACTATACTTTTTGATGCTTTTGATGGCGACACATTGGTGAGTACAAATTTTGAAAATGATTTTTCAAATGATTTGCCACGTTTGCTCTCTACACTTGGAAAAAATGAAGGTACTAGAAATATTTTTAATATATTTTTAAAAGATTTTGAACGTAAAAACATTGTTTTAGATGAGCAGCAAAAGGTAGTTTTAGAGCAACAAATAACAACTTTTACAAACAATAAAAAGTTGGAAATCAGCGTTTTAGAAAATAATATAGAAACAATTACCCGTTTGAAACTAAGTGAATCTCGTTACTATGATTTACTAACGGCACAAAGAAATATCGTCAAAAATATATTTTTATTATATAAAAATTTTGATATATTTAAAATAAATATTATCTTTGTATCAGATTTCTTCGATAACGGTATATTTCGTGATTTTGCGTACCATTTTATTGAGAAAGAGGTAAAAATAAATGCTCGTTTGAATTTTGTTTCAGACAATACATTTATAGAACTTCTGCTCCGTTTGATGTTTAAAAAATCAAAGTCCGTTGTGATACAAACGCCAGTTGCTGAAAAAACGAAATTACGAAAGTCGTTTTTCAACGATATTGCAAAAAAATGTATAGACAGGAAGAAGTACAGCGATTATACGGCAAAGTTTCTGCCCAAAGGTCGTGCGATTAATATTTCAGATGACGTGACGATTTGGCACATACGAAATGCCTTATACAATCCGCAATCTTTAGAAAATATTGGTCGTGTTATTCAGAAAAAATCAGCGATTTTTCAAGCTAATTTTCCGAAAATTACACAAAAAAGTGATGTATCGCAGCCGCCTCTTGCGCATACAAATAGCAGATTAGTTGAGAAGAATCAAACAGCAGACGTTATTGTAGAAAACAACAGTACAAAAACTAATAACGGCTTTTCTCAATCAGTTACCAACACAACACAACAACAATCCTCAGCGCATGATAGGACTTCAGACGCTGATATGGTTACCGTAGTAGCTTTGAGCCACCTTTTTGTTATTCAAAAATGGAACGCCACGCAAGAGTTTTTGCAATTTGATGGCAGGCAAAAAAGCTCTAACGAAAACATGACCGTAAGGGTGCTTAAAAAGCAACACTCTGCAGATGAAAATCTTGATTTTCGACTACTGCACGAGCGGGAAGCTGCTTACTACGAAAACGTAAGTTCATTGTTGGAAAGCGATTTTGGTTGGTATTATACTCGTCCTTTTTTAGACGGAGAACTGCTCGAAAGTTACATGAAAAAAACAGGAATTAATCAAAAATATTCGCTTAATGATTTGTCTTCCAATGATTTAGAATTAGTATTGTCTATTTTTAAAGTTGTAGAAAGCCTAACGTTTAGGTGTCAATTGGGTAAAGAAAATTTTTTAGTCCAAACAAGAAGAAAGTTAAACCTGACTAAAATAGTAGAAGTAAAAATAATAAATATCAACACAAAAACGATAGATTTACAAGAGTCCGAAAAACAAATAAATGCGATGCTCGAAACCTTGTTAGGGCATAATTTGTATCAAGAATTTATTTATCACATTCAAAATCAGCACTCATGAAACAAGTTCAACACACACAAAACAGCTCCGAAACCAAAAAATTGGAAAGACTTATTTCTAATGCAAAGCACAAAGAAAAAAGTAAAAAAACGGAACAAGTTCTTATTTTAGGTATTGTTTTATTCTGCCTTTCCATGTTGTATTTTGTAGTCACTACCTCTAATGGTAGCGACAACAGCAGCAATCGTACGCATAGCGTACAGAATCAGTCTGCGCCAAAAGAAAATATAAATAAGCCCAAAAAGGTTTCTGGTAATTGATTTTAAATAAAATTTTTGATACAAACACGTATTCTTTTGAGAATACGTGTTTTTTTTGTGTAAAAAAAACTACTTTTGCGAAAATTTTATCACTCAAATATTTAAAAATATGACACAAATTATTGATTTTATTCTCCACATCGATAAGCACTTAGCCGATATTTTATTAGAATACGGTGTTTGGATATATGCTATTTTGTTTCTGATTGTTTTTGCGGAAACGGGCTTTGTGGTTACGCCTTTTTTGCCTGGCGATTCTTTGCTTTTTGCGGCTGGTGCGATGGCAGCTATCGGAAGTATGAACTATTTTTTGCTGCTTGGCTTGATGATTACTGCAGCACTTTTGGGTAACTTCGTGAACTATGCGATAGGTTATTTTGCTGGCGACAAAATCTTGGCAAAAGGTTGGATAAAAACTAAATATTTGGAAGATACTCAAAAATATTTTGATAAATATGGTGCGCTTACGATAGTTTTATCTCGTTTTGCGCCAATTATTCGTACGATTGCGCCTTTTGTGGCAGGTGTTGGTAAAATGGATTATAAAAAATTCAGTTTTTATAACATCGTCGGAGGTGTTTGTTGGGTAGGGATTTGCCTTTCAGCAGGTTACTTTTTGGGTGGTTTTGAGATTGTAAAAAAGAATTTTTCGCTGATAACGTTGTGCATTATTGGCATTTCGGCGATTCCTGCGATGCTTGGATTTTTGAGGGCTTATAGAAATTCTGCTGCAAAATGAAACTATACGGGCTTATCGGAAAGACCTTAGAACACTCGTTTTCTAAGCAATATTTTACACAAAAGTTTGATAATGAAGGTATTACAAATTGTGAATATGAGTTTTTTGAGATAGACGATGTTTCAAAAATAAAAGATGTTATTGCTCAAAATCCTAATCTTGTTGGTCTAAATGTAACCATTCCTTATAAAGAAACGGTTATTCCTTTTTTGGACGAATTGGATAAAAGTGCAGAAGAAGTTGGTGCTGTAAATGTTATAAAAATCAAAAACAATAAACTAATCGGCTACAATTCTGACAGCTATGGTTTTGAAAAATCTTTACAAAATTGGCTAAAAACTCTTGATAAAACGTTACCTTTACAGTGTTTTATTCTCGGAACGGGTGGCGCAGCAAAAGGCGTGTATCATATTTTGAGAAAACAAAAAAGTGAAGTTTACTTTGTTTCTCGCAATACGGAATTACGTTGTTTTGATTATGATGATTTTGATTTTTTCTTAAAAACGTGTAAATCGTCTATTTTGGTAGTGAATACAACGCCTTTGGGAACGTTTCCGAATGTGAATGAAAAACCAAAATTTGATTATAAACGCCTGAAAAACAATGCTTTACTCTACGATTTGGTGTATAATCCTGATGTTACGGCTTTTATGCAAGAAGGAATTAATCAGAAATGTGAAGTGAAAAACGGCTTAGAAATGTTGCAATTACAAGCAGAAAAGGCTTGGCAAATTTGGAAGAACGCTTGATAATGAATAATTTATAATGAATAATTAAAAATACAAATGCTTTTCCACGCATATTCAATACTTATAGAATTAATTATAAAAAATGGCTTTAGATCAAATAGATGTAGATAATTTAGATGAAAAAGAAGGCGACGAAATGTCTTTTTTTGACCATATTGCAGCCTTGCGAGGTCACTTAGTACGCTCTTTTTTAGTGCTTTTTGGCGTATTGATTGCTGTATTTTGTTATAGTGATTTCTTGTTTTCAGATGTTTTGCAAGGGCCTACAAAGGCGGATTTTATTACATTTCGCTTTTTGTGTCAGCAAAATATTTTATGTTTTACTATGCCCGAAGTGAAATTTAAAACACTTACGCTTGGCGAAGCCTTCGGAACAGCGATGTCTGCTTCGTTTTGGATAGCTTTGGCGATTAGTTTTCCTTATATTGTATGGGAAGTTTGGCGTTTTGTCAAGCCTGGTTTGCACAAAAAAGAGCAAGAAGGCGCAGGTCTTATGTTGCTAATTATTGGTTTGTTGTTTGCAGTAGGCTTGTTATTTGGTTATTATGTGGTCGCTCCTTTGGCGATTTCGGTTTT
>JANMGN010000853.1:0-6721 GCA_031374645.1 Chitinophagales bacterium
TTAAAGAAAATATCACGAAGGGATGAAAATGCACAAGTTGTTTTTTTAATCGTTACTTATTTTAAAGCAAACTCAACCGCTTTTGTAGCGTGGATTTCGGTAGTATCAAACAGAATAGCATCTGTAAATTTATTAGAAACGAGCAAACCTATTTCTGTACAGCCCAAAATAATACCTTCTGCACCTCGTTGTACCAAGTCATTTATAATGGTCAAATAAGCTGCTCTTGATTCTTCTTTTATGATACCTTTAACCAGCTCTTCATAGATAATGCGATGAATGGTTTCCCGTTGTATTTCATCAGGAATAACAATATCGATACCGTGTTTTTCGGTCAATCGGCCTTTTAAAAAGTCTTGCTCCATCGTAAATTTTGTTCCTAAAAGGGCGACTTTTTGTAGGTTTTTTTCTTTGATAGCCTCTGCTGTCACATCTGCAATATGCAGCATCGGAATAGACGTGTTTTTTGTAATATCGTCTGCTAATTTGTGCATAGTATTGGTACAAAGCACGATAAAATCTGCACCGCCACGCTCTAAACGTTGCGCTACGTCAATCATTTTTTCAGAAAGTGCAGCCCAATCTCCTTTGTGTTGTAGCGCAGCAATTTCTCCAAAATCAACCGAGTACATGAGGCACTCGCAAGAGTGAACTCCACCCAGAGTTTCTTTTACTTTTTGATTGATAATTTGATAATATACGACTGAGCTTTCCCATGACATTCCGCCAATTAAACCTATTGTTTTCATCTTATTTTTTTTATTTTTGGAAATATTTATACTGTTCTTGTATCAAATCAATAAACTCAATACGCTCTTTTAACTCTTTGTGTGTTGCGATAAAAATATGTATAATAGCTTTGTTATCAGTGTCTTGTGCAAATTTTATGTACAAAACATCTTTTTTGCCATAGTGCAAACCGCCTGACCATTTACTTATTTCGGTATAGTCGGTGTTGGTTAAATCGGCTTCCATACCTTCTATTTCGCCTTCCGAAAAATCATAGTCGATGAGTAAGGTAAGTAGCTCTAAAATCATTGAAAATTTGTGTTTCCAAAACCAAAAACGGTACTCAAAATCTGGATTAAATTGTTTCATAATTTAGATGTTTTCTATTTCTTCGTCAATAATATTTTTACGATTTTTACGGTCTTTTTTTATTCTTTCTGATTTTAAAACGACGGAGCGATAATTTTTTTTATCGCTATCAAACATCATTTTACTTTCGCAAAGTGGCGAACTCTGTTGTACCATTAAGCCATTATAAAAACAAGTTTCGTAACCGCAGTCGTGTATAGCATAAATACCAAAATTACGGTGTCGAATTTTCTTTTCATTCAATATTTTTTGCTGATTGATTTTTACATTTTCCCAACACTGATTGAGGTCGGCTTTGGTTAATTCTTGCCCGAGTGTATTTATTTCTATGTACGTTTTCGGGTCTTTTAGTTGCAAAAAATCAAATTGTTTTTGAAAAAAAGTATGCGACAAATCTCGTGCTTGTAGTTTTTCTTTTATGCTCAAAGTTTCATGTTCGAGAATTGAGCGATACAAGCCAAGCGAGTTCCAATCAGAAAATTGCTCGTGCATCGGAATAAAAGTCATGTATTCCGAAAAAGTTAATTTATTAAAAGGTCTGCCTAGTTTCATGTTTTTATGAATGATTACTTGAGTACACCGACATCAATAAACATTTGTCGCATTTATGTCGGAAGTGATGATGAATACTTTTTTCTAAATGCCATTCGCCGCTACAACTTGGGCAAGGTCGAGTGATGTCTTTTTCTTTTTTACTTTTAGAAAAATTAGAAAGGTAATAATAGGTTTTTATGCCTGTCTCTTCCATAATTTTAGCAGTCACTTTTTGTCCTTGAATAGATAGTCCTGAGGCTGGGTCGCATAGCTGTTTCATTGCCCATTTTTCGCCAGTTCCACAATTCAAATCCAATAAAACGCAACCTTGATAAGCACTTACCCAAGACATAATGCGCCAATAACTGAAATCTTCGAGCTTCGGCAAACGGTAAAGTGGATAAGATTTGTCGCACGAACCACAGACAATAGGGGAGTAATCTTTGTAATAATAAAGTACAAAATAATCGGGTTTTTCGCAAGTGCAAATGGCATTTTTTTCATTTTCTCGAAAACCTAAAAAATTGATTATCAGCGGATTATCACAGATTTTTTCTAATTCAGTGATATTTTGCTCGACATATTTGTTATGGTATTTTTCGTTTAAACCGTCTTCGCCTACGGAGGATATTACAGCTATCATCTTATCGTCTTGGATAAAACAATTCATTTCTCGACCCGTCAATTGCCCGTTTTGACGCATAGCGCCAAGCACTGACCAAAAGGCGTGATACAACTCGTTTTCGTCCGTTTCTTTTTTAAATTTTATTGATAATTGGTGCATATTTTATGCTTTTAGTTGATTTTTAAACGCCCATTCATCGCTTTTTATCCATCGAAACTCGTCGCAATAATCGGTTTCGTTTACAAATTCTTTTGCTGTAATAGGCGTTAATAATTCTAATAAAGAGTGTTTGTCGTTTACTTTCAAAAACTCATTTTTATGTTTTTTCAAACAAATGAGTTCTCCGTAATCGTCGTTTCCAAAGATGTTGTAAGTCGAAAAACGACAGAAAAAGCAAGTTTCTATTTTATAGTTTTTGGGCAATGATTTTTGTAAAGCCAAAATCATATTTTCAAAATCTGTGAACGTATCTATAATGCTAAAAAGTTCCTCGCCAATCTGAATTTGTATGTTTCGGTATTTTCCAACTTCCCAATCCATATTGCGCCAAGTCGTTAATTTGGACATAACTATCTCTCCAAAGGACTCCTTCGTGAGATTATCAATGCTTACACGAACATCAAATATTTGCTCTTCATCAGGATTTGGCACATCAACTATCTTATTTGCCTCTTGTATTTCATCAACCCATTTTTGAGTGATTTCGACTGTTTCTTCCCAAGTCATGTAATTAAAATAATGAATTCCTGTATTTCCTTCCCTAATATTTAAGAGAAAAAAACCATTGTGAGGAAAATGGTTTCCACCTTTTTGATAGGATAAATCGAGCAAAAAACGATGGTCTAAGGTCGCCGAAATCAATAATTCGTCTTCTTTAAATTCAGGATTTGGATAAATAATTTTCTCCTTAAAAATTGGTAAGTGCCAACCTGAAAAATGAAGTTTATTTTTCGCAAAATCTTTCATTTTAGGTCTGCTATTATTTGCTATAAATGTCTGAAATTTTTCATCTTTTATTTCGTCCACCAAAGGCATTCTTGTCTTGAAAATATCCTCTTTTTCACAAGCTCCATACAAAATAAAATTTTGTTGTGCCTCTATAAGTGAAGACTGATTTGCGCCACCGCTGTACTCAGGATTTGCGAGCTGATAAGGGTCGGTTTCCCAAAAACAAACTGGACATAAATCGTAAAAAGTATCTTCTCGTTCGATAGTTTTGTAGCCGCAACATGGGCAAGTGTATTTTTGCATAAATTATTTGTCAAAAATTTAGAATTAAAAAGCATCGTCGAACCAGCCCAAAGAATCAGGCAACCAAAAGGAAATTTCTACACTCATCGACTGTAAATTATCAATTCCTGCATGACCTTCAAAAACCAATTCGTCTTGCTTATTATTTGGATTGCCGAAGTTCAAAAACAAGTCGGCTAAGTTCGTGATTTGCTTGGCGGTATAGCCGAATTGCAGGATATTTCGCTGCGCCCAATCTTCTTCAGTATTACAAAATTCTTTTTCAGAAAACAACAAAACACTTGGAAAATAACCGCTTGCTAAGGTGTGATAAGGGTAATAAGGATATTTTCCCTGTATTTTGTCAGCGTAATGATGAAAACTAATTGGTTTTTCGCTTAAGCCAACTCCTTGTTGATAATCGTATCCGACCACAATTTTTTTGATAAAAGAATGAGGATTAGTAAGATGTATCGTGATTTTTTTATTTTGAAAAACGGCGCACATCATCGTCAAGCCTAATATTTGATAATATTCGGGTGTTGCGCTGACTTGAAATTGCTCAATTCTGTAACAATCATTGTAATAATGAAAGCCTTTTTTGATAGCAATTTGCGAAGTTTCTACTTCGTTTTCTTCTAAAATCGGCAAATTATTTTCGTCAAAAACAAGGTCGTCTTTGCCTAATTTTTGAGGTAATTGTGCTAATAATGGACTAAATATTTGCTTAATTTTTTCTTGCATTTTTATAAATTACCTTTTAGGATGCTTGTTTGTAGGGTACATTTAACAATGAATTTGCTTTGAAATAAATACAATCTGTACGCAAATCCAATATCGTATTGAAGCGTTTGAGGAGGTCGTTACCTAAGTAATTGAGTTCAAATCCAACTGGATTTTTAGTACCTAATATACTAATAGGTACATTCGTAAGCGACTGATTTGCAAGCATTACTTTCGGACAATTCACGACTTTTGTTTCATACTTATTACCTCTTGGGTCTTTCAAAATGATAGTTTTTATTAGAGACATTTGAGTTGTAAAATGTTGTTTATTTACCCAATTACTATCCAATACCATAGCACTATCTGCGCCTGTATCTAAGGAAAATAAACCTTCATGTTTAACGTTATTTAGTACGACCGCCATTTTCACACAAGGAAACGAGCGAACGAAAGTCAATACTCTTTTTGTGTAGCCTTTGAGTTGTTTTTTTGATAATGTATAATGAATAAATATCATGTGTTTGTCATAATCAATCTCAATAATTTTACCTTCAAACAAGTCCCAAGCAAAACGTCCGTCCATGCCTGTTGCAGTTATTCCTGTCGCCTCCACAGGCGGATTTTTCAATAATACAGTTCCCATTTGTACTATATTAACTTTCTCCAATTTTCTAAAATTTGGCTTCACTTTCCCTGCCAATGCGTCGGGTTGATTATCTAGTAAATGCGTTTTTTTGAGTAGCGCATCTTGCGTTATTTTTATACCAAATGAACCTAAATCAAGGTGTAAGTTTAACGTATCTTGCTGATTTACAATGGCTTGTACACGAATGGCATTGTTTGTTTCCAGTGCAAAAGGAATAGTGTCGTGCATCAATTTTTCTTTTTTACTTAGTTTTTTTAAGGAAGGAACAGCACTTTCTACTTGTGTAAAACAGGTATCTTTTTCATTCCACAGAACAATGAAATCGAATTTTTCGCCTACTTTTAGTCGAAAACGAAGCGAATCTATATCCGTTTTGAAGGTAATCCATTTCGTTTTTGTTGTCCTTTCGGCAGTATAAACGTCAGGTTTCGCTGAAGGAGTGAGCGACCAATTCGTCATCACAACTGCGCCATCATCAATGATAGTGACCAACCTTGAGTTTGCTTTAATGATGGGCAATTTTGATTGCCCAAAACTATTTTGAGCAATAAAAATCAAGAGTAAAAAGATTATATTTTTCATTTTTTGCTTGTTTAAAGACTACATTTCTTCAAAACTTTTGTTTTTGACTGTCTGCTTTTCCAAATTTCGACTACGTAATAATCATCGCCTTCGTCACTGACAATTGTACTTAATTTGAAAGATGAAATCCGTACTTTGTAACATCCTTTTTCGAGATTTAGTTCCAGTTGCGTTTCGTAATTAGTGCAGCATTTTACTCGCAAAACGCCCGAAGGAACTTGCAATGAGGTTTCTACAATATGTTCAGCATCAGCGAGTTGTGCAGGTTTTTGTTCTAAAACAGAAACATTGACTTTTATTTCGGCATACTTACCAACGGTCACACCGAGTAAACCGTCAACGGCTGCTAAACGGTTTTCGCCAGCGGTTTCATTCCAAAAATTAGCATCGTCTGTTGTCGATTTAGTTTCGCTATCTAAGATATAAAATTGGTAATATTCTGTGAAAAATGATAGTGAAAAGACCTTTCCTAAATCTTCTCCAGAGGAGAGGATTTTTTGATTTTTGATTTCCATAAGATTGTTAATTTTTTAGATAATGTTTTTTTGGGTAAAATTTATTACCTAAATTCTATTTTGAATATTGATAAAAATATGTACTAATTTGTGACCAATACACCTCAATTTTGATGTTTTCGCACCTAATATAGCCAATTTCTACGGAAATGGTCGCTATTTTTTGATTATTCTTAGTAGAAATATTTTCAATATCTACCGAAATACTACTTTCCAAAGGATAAACAGTATTTTCATCAGCCTCAAAATTAAACATCGCTTGCCATTTTTCGTAACCAAAATATTCGTTACCGTCAGGCGAAAAATACTTGGTTTTTGGCGGATATTCAGTTGGCAAAGCACCTTGAAAGTTGTTGTTTGTTTCATTGCGAGCATAATCTGCGCTATTTTTCATGTTATTTATTTTCTAAAAAAGAAGTTTTTAACTCCTCCGCTTTCACTTCATTTATTGCAAAAAATGTTTTCAAAACCTGCTTTTTTTCTATGTTTTCTTTGTTTTTTGATAATTTTACTTCGTTTTCATCTTGATAAATTACATATTCATAAAAAGCAGTTTTGGGTGCATTTTTTAAAATATATTGATGCAAATATTCATAATTAAACGCTCGACTAAAAATATTTTGTAAAATTTCGTCATATTCAAAAGAATAAGTCGCTCGTTTCATAGGATTTGTAGCGTTGTGTAGTAAATCCGCCAAACGATTGATTTTCCATAATTCTGCTCTGATTTCGCTTGCATTTTTGATGATATCGTCGTCATCTTGC
>JANMGN010000854.1:0-7000 GCA_031374645.1 Chitinophagales bacterium
CATAAGAGCGCAAATTTTTTCAATTTACTACTTTTAATTTAGGCGATTTCACGCTGTACTCAAAACGGATTGTTTTATTTTTCCGTTCGGGAATTATGAGTTTCCAAGAGAGTTTTCCGTAAGTTTCGTTGTAATCTGCACCACCTTTTTCTTCCAAATTCACTACAATTTCTTTACTTCTCGAAACAGGTATTTGGTCTAAAATCTCTATTTCTATCGGAATATTTTTATTGTTTTTTACCACGATTTCAAAGCCTAATCTTTCTTTTCGACTATCGCTAAAAAACTTCTTTTCTGACTTTAAATCTATTGGTTTCAAGCGTTTTATGCTAATATCTTCATCTCTTCCGAGCGAAAGTAACAAGGTATCGCCAATGTTTTTAGTGTCAATATACGACTGACCAATGTAAGTATCCTTGTAGAAAATATTGGCATTTCCACTGATTAGATTGTATTTTCCATAGTCCGTTATTTTTGCCAATAAAAATACCGAAGGGTCTAATTTTGGTACACTATGATACTCATAAACAGCAGGAATATCTTGCGTTTTGTATTCTATTACTTGCGCTTTTGTGTTATTCAAAACAGTTTGTTCTTCTTTTACATCAAAGGTTTCTGAAAAATTTTCTTCGTCGGCGTACATTTTTTCAAAGCTTTCTATAATCCTTTTTTCTATCTGTCTCGCAGGAGGCAATTCATCTTTATTTACTCTGATACCATCTACCATATAAATCGTATTTTCATCTCGTGAACCTTTTATACGTATATTTTCGTTTGGAATTTGAGCCATATTCATAGATTTTTGAGCACCGTATCCTTGTACTACTACCTCTGATAAAACAGAAGAATTTTGCGATAACGAAACACTCAAATTAGCTGTTTGATTGGTAGATAGAAAAACTTTTTGACGCTGCGTATTGTAACCTAAATAAGAAAATTCAATCTCATATTCACCAATCGGAGCAGAAGCTCTATAATTTCCATCTACATCGGTATTAATACTACTTATAAGTGTCCCATTTTTTTTAAAAGAAACATTCGCTCCAATAAGTTCATCGCCAGTATTTGCATCCGTCATTTTTCCATGTAAATAACCAGAAGCAGCACTTGACGGGCTATCTAAATTAGAATTTGAGTAAGAATTACTAAAATCAATGTATTTTGGCGATAAAATCGGGCGACTGTTGTTGGAAAAAGGAAGTGCCGAAGAAAGATGTAAAAGGACGTTTTTCCAATCCAAACCAGAGTAGTTTTTGATAGAAGCCTTAGAAACCAAACTCAATGGCTTTTCGATACTTTCTGCACGAAGGTCATAAATAGGTGTCCAAGAAGCATTAGAAACCAAGTACACGCAGGCAATTTCGCTCGATTGAGCAATAGGAGAATTGATTTGCAAAACGATTTCTCCTGTCGTTTGGGCATCGTTGATATTTAGTGAATTTAATTTTCTCCCTAACTCATATTGCAAGGCTTGCGTTTTTCGTTGTAATAAAATCAACTCCATACTACGGTTTTTTATTTCCGTCATACGAGTTTTACAATAGGTAGAAAGTTCTTTTAAATCATTGATAGACAGGTTGTTACCGTTATTCGGATAACTTCCCACTTTACGTTGATTTTCTAAAAGCAACTGTTCTTCTTGTGCTAACAACGTATTTTCGATGTCGATTTTCGTCAAATTATCTTGAATTAAAACCAAGCTATCATTCAAAATTCGACTTTTACTTTCATTATTTTTGCTATTGGGCGAGGTAAAAGTTCTAAAATTTGCAGCTACTAATTTTGCACTGCCTTTTAGCCTAATTTGCAGACTTAAAATATTCAAATCCAATGGCATTTTTTCAAAAACAATATCATTGTTTCCTGCCGAAAGTTTGACTTCTGCAACACTTGTAATTTTTGCACCCGAAGGATATACCGTAACTTCTTTTACGATAGACGGAACTTTATTTTCTGCATAAATACTTGAAAAACAAAGGATTAGCTGGATTAAAATAGTTATTTTTTTCATCAGAATAGATTTAAAATGTGAACGATAAATCTATGATGCAAAATCTTTTATTTTTCCATACGCTTTTTACTTTTTTTTGAAAATACTTTAAAATACTTTGAAATACTTAATTTACCACTTTCACACTTCCCATATTTACCTTTATCGTAATGACTTGCTGTATATTTTGCGGTTTAAAATAAGCACTTTTTCCGTTTGAGCCATTATCATTTATACTAAAAGCAAGATTTTGTGGCAACGAAATTTCGCCACCTTTTGCACTCAAATCGTAATTGTAACTGCGCCCGTGAGGAGCAAAAGTTACATTGGCATTTTCGCCGTACAAATTAAGATTTATTTGAGCAATATCAGCAACAATATTAGCATTTCCGTAGTCAATATTAATGTTGTAATTGCCTTTGAGTTGGTACAAACTCAGGTTGCTTCGGTGGGCTTTTATACGAACATCGCCACTGAGTTGTTTGCCTGTAATATCGCCAAATTTGCTGTCAATATTGATTTTTCCTTTGATATTTTGTAAAGTAACGTTACAAAATTCGGTTTTTGACTGAAATAAGTTAAACAAATTGCTAATACTGGCTTTGCCAAATTTGTTTTTCAACTGCACTGCACACTCCGAAGGAACATAAATCCTGTACGATACCGCAAGGTTAGATTTTGGCTTTTGCCCATTGCTAAAAGGCTTTGTAAAATTGCGTAAAATCACTTGTTTCCCTACCACTTCTGCATCAAATTGCACTTGTTCGAGGTCTTTTTGAGCCTCGGTAAGGTTCGGGTTTTTAGAGGTAATTTCAGCCATCACTTTGACCACGCTATTTGCGCCCGCTTGTATAATTACGTCCGCTTTTTCTCCGTCTATACTCAGCTCATAGCCAGGTTTGTAAGGAAGCGTCCGCACAATACTTTTAGTAGCTACTTGTAGCGTGGTCTGTGCAGTTGATGAAAATGTACTGAACCCTAATATTATGATAAAATTTTTCGCTTGGAAAAACTTTTTTATATCGTCTAAAAAATATTTATTCATCGTAAAATAGTTTTTTTCCTAATAAACTGATTATGAGTTATTTATACTTAGTATAGCTTTTTCGTTGCTGCTTGCTAATTCATTTTGTTGGGGAAAAATATATCGTACCTACGGCACTACTAACTGCTGCTTTTTTACTTTCGGTGGGTTAAAACCCACCGCTACCGAGAGAATATCGAGCCTACGGCTCTTAACACAATAATTTTTTTAATATAGCAATAAAAAAAGCACACTTAGATTAAATATAAGTCATAATTTTTTTCAAAACTTCTGTTCGTTCCATATCTATTGCTTGTAATTTTTGCTGCAAGTCGTTGTCTGTTCCGTAGTTTCCGATAGCATCTTTGAGTTCGGAGTGTGCCGCATTGAGTTCATCGAGTGTAGATTTTAGGTTTTTCACTTCGGGTTGCTCGCAAACAAAAGCACGTTGTGTACAAATTTCATCTATCATCGCAAAAGCGTTTTCATCTTCCGTATTTATGGCTGCATTTGCTTTCAGAAGCTCGTCATCTACCATTTCTTGACTGTAAACGACTTCTGAAATGCCATCAGCTGGCGTTTTTGTAACATAAAAATAAGCTCCTACCATCAGCATCGCACCAAACACCGAAGCTGCAATTTGCAAACGAATTTTAGGAAATAGCTGCACTATTCCACGACGTTGCGGCTCTTGTAACGCTGGCAACTCTTGTAAAATTTTCAACCAAGTTGCAGCAGGCGGCTCATATTGTTTAAGTTTTTGCAAAGCATTTTTGAGTTTTTTATCTTCCTCGTCAGCTTCGTTAAGTACATCATTTACATTTATCCAAGTAGAGGCAAATGGCTCATATTGCTTTAAATTTAATAGTGCATTTTTTAATTTAACTTGCTCATTATCAGCTAATTGCAAATTATTTTCTATACTTTCCCAAACATAAACGGGTGGCTCATACTGCGGCAATTTCGCCAAAGCGATATGCAACTTTATACGCTCCTCATCGTCAGCATTGAGCTGCAATTCTATGTTTTTCCAAAGCCAATCGTTAGGCTCATGAAGCGGTAAATGTTGAAAATTTTTGTTATCCACTTTATTTTTTGATTGAATTATAAATGAAACTGACTACTTTTACGAAAGCATTTCTCTCAGTCTTCTTTTGGCATGATAAAGCTGCGATTTGGAAGTTCCTTCTGAAATACCGAGCATTTCGCCAATTTCCCGATGCGAAAAACCTTCGATTTCCGCCAACGTGAATACAGCTCGATAACCATCTGAAAGTGATTGAATAGCCTTTTCCAAATATTCGGTATCCAAGCTATTTCCCCATTGTACGATAGTATTATCGGGTAAATTTTCGATGTCATCAAACGTCACCCGTTGCTTTATTTTTCTGTAAGCTGCCCGAGTTACAATTGTTTTTATCCAAGCACCAATCGTAGATTCGCCTCTAAATTGCTCAATTGCCCTAAAAACTTGCACGAATGCTTCCTGTAAAACGTCATTTGCATCTTCAAAATCATTGGTTACACGGTACGCCAATGTGAACATAGCCGCCTTGTATTTTTCGTACAATTCCTTCTGTGCCAAGCGGTTATTTTCCTTGCAGCCTTGTATGAGTTGAGCTTCTGTCATGTTTTGAATTTGATATAATAAGGAGTGTTTGTTTTTGAAAATGGTTGTATTGTATAAAAAATATGGTTCATCCATGATTTTGCTTATGGTATTCTCGTTACCGCTTTCGCTACCAGATATGCGCCTGTCCAAGCGGCTTGAAAATTAAAACCACCTGTGATGGCATCTATATCCAAACATTCGCCAACGATGTGTAGATTTTTATGAATTTTACTTTCAAAATATTTAAAATCTATTTCCTTTAAATCCACTCCTCCTGCAGTCACAAACTCTTCTTTAAAAGTGCTTTTTCCGTTCACTTTAAACTGACAATCAATGAGTTGCATTGCCAAATCTTTTATTTGTCCTTTGTTCAAATCTGCCCAATTTTGGTCTTCTCGAACGTTTGCCGCTTCGCAAAGGCGTTTCCAAAGGCGCAAAGGCAAACCAAACGGACAATACGTAACAACGTGTTTTTTACTCAAACGAATTTTCAAAACATCGATTTCTTCTTTCACTTCTGTAAAAGTTTTGAGGTGCAGCCAGTTTATTTTCAACGTAAAATTATATTTCAAATCGTGTAATTCACGTGCAGCCCAAGCCGAAAGGCGCAAAATCCCTGGACCACTCATGCCCCAATGCGTTATTAAAAGTGGTCCTTCGGCACGTTGTTTAAGCTCGAGAATTTCGGTCGTTACTTTTTCTGCCGAGATACCGAGCAAATCTGTAATCCGTTTATCCTTGATATTAAAAGTGAAAAGCGAAGGAACAGGCGTTATGATACTATGCCCTAATTTTGACATCAATTGCCAAATATTTGGATTACTTCCAGCAGCCACAACCAGTTTATCTGACTGATAATCAGCATCTTGCGCAACTATTTTCCACTGACTATTTTTTTCATTTGGCGGCAAAATATTATCTACACGGGTACTTGTTCGTACTTCTATACGGTATTTTTTTACTAATTTTAAAAAACAATCTACAATTGTTTGTGAAGAATCTGAGGTAGGAAACATACGATTATCCTCTTCTATTTTGAGTTCTACGCCTCTTTGCTCAAACCATTCTACCGTATCGCCGCTACAAAAAGTATGAAAAGGTCCAAGCAGTTCTTTTTCGCCTCGTGGATAAAATTTGGATAATTCTTTGGGCGTAAAACAAGCATGTGTTACGTTGCAGCGACCGCCGCCAGAAATACGTACTTTTTCCAAGACATTTTTTCCCCTTTCCAAAATGATGATGTTCAATTTGGGATTTATTTCGGCAGCATTTATGGCAGCAAAAAAACCTGCTGCACCACCGCCTATGACAATAATATCGTAGTTATTTTTCATTTATTTCTTATAAACATTTGGGCTAATCCTAATAACAAAACGCTGATAAATCATTGTTTATCAGCGTTTTGTAAAATAAAATCTATATTAATTATTTAAAATCTTTTGCTTTTACTTCGTCAAAAGTTGGTAGTTTATTGATGTGCCACATATTGACTACGACACCTTTTTTCAATAAAACAACACCTGGATTTGAGCGTGTAATTGTTTTTAACAAAATATCATCAGCTTGGTAAAAAGGATATTTCGCCTCCAATGTTTTTGCAAATTCACGAATTACGATAGGTTGGTCATGCGTAATAACCGCTACTTTATTGCCATTTTTCAAGGCAGCATTAGCAAAATTACCAATTTTATCCTTGAAAGTAGCTAAGAAATCTCTGTTCCACTCTACCATCACGACAGGTACTTCTTTTGCCAAAACGCTATCCTTTTTGATAAGGTTTATTTTTTTACCCATACGAACAGTGTCTATTACTTGTATAGAATCATACACCATAATAGACTTTTCAGTAACTTTATCGTGTTCGAGTTTATTAGAAATAATCATAAAACTATAATTCGGGTCACTCAAAATATCGTCTGTAACCTCACTTTCGTTTTCAGTTACGTCATATACCATGAACTCGCTGACTTTAGTATGCTTGACTTCTGGTTCGGTTTTCACTTGGTCAGCCACTTTCCAACCTGCTTCTTTTGGGTAACCTTTATAGATTACGTCCATATAAAATTTGGCAGCCGAAGTTGTATCAGGAATATCTAAGCGTTTCTTTTCGCCTGTTTTTTCATTTTCCATGATGTAGCCAATGATTTTGACTTTTGCTTCTGCTTCGTTTTCTAATTTTTTACGAGCTGGCAAATCTGTACCAATTTTGAACGGGCGGAAATCTACAATTGGTAAATCCCAATACGTGTTTTGAAAACAGAAAAATAAAGTCGCCAAAGAAACCAAAGCTGTTGCAAAAAAGCGAGCTTTACGATTGAATAATTTGTGCATTTGGGAAGTAAAGAATACAAACAAAAATGCAGGAATCATCAAA
>JANMGN010000855.1:0-3602 GCA_031374645.1 Chitinophagales bacterium
GATAAGAGCAAGGTTATTGCAAATAAAAAGGTCAAAATTCTTTTCATAATTAACATGAGATTTTAAATAAATAAAGAATAAATAAAAAAATAGTTGTTGTAAAAAAGCAATCGCAATTATTTCCCACGTTTGCTTTTAGGACTTTCATATCAATACAAGAAAGATGGTACAAAGGTTGCACCGTATTTTGTTATTTACCATTTTTCAAGAAAAAAGTAACGTTTGGTAACAGCCAAATTATTTTTTATCTAAATAAAAGTACGTTCGAGTTATTTTTACTTGTAAAAGACATAATTTTTCACAAAAAAGTATAATTTTGCCGATTAAAATAATTTTACAAAAATTTGATTTTATTATAAAGATATGGAAGCAGTTCAAAATTACATTTCCGCAAATAAGGAAAGATACTTAAAGGAATTAATTGATTTTCTGAAAATTCCTTCGGTAAGCGCAAATCCTGCACACGATGCAGATGTACGCCAAACAGCAGCATTCGTCAAAATGCGCCTCGAAGCAGCAGGCGTAGATGTCGCCGAAATTTGTGAAACGCCTAAACACCCAATTGTTTATGCTCAAAAAATGATTGACCCAAAGTTACCAACTATTTTGGTTTATGGTCACTATGATGTTCAACCTGCCGACCCACTCGAATTGTGGACTTCGCCGCCTTTCGAGCCTAAAATCAAAAAGACAAAAACGCATCCGCAAGGTGCAATTTTTGCACGTGGCTCTTGTGATGATAAAGGTCAAACCTTTATGCACGTAGCTGCTTTTGAGGCGATGGTAAAAAATAACGCTTTGCCTTGCAACGTAAAATTTGTGATAGAAGGCGAAGAGGAAATTGGCTCGCCAAGTTTCCGCCCTTGGGTAGAAGCAAACAAGGCAAAATTGGCTTGCGATGTCGTTTTATGCTCAGACACTTCGATTATTGCGAACGATATTCCTTCGATTACGACAGGCGTTCGTGGTTTAGCGTATATGGAAGTAGAAGTAACTGGCCCAAATCGTGACTTGCACTCTGGGGTTTATGGCGGTGGCGTAGCAAATCCAATCAATGTTTTGGCTAAAATGATTTCGCAATTACAGGACAAAAACGGCAAAATTACCATCAAAGGTTTTTACGATGATGTACAAGTCGTTTCAGAAGAAGAACGTGCAGAAATGGATAAAGCTCCATTTAACCTTAAAAACTTCAAAAAAGATTTGGGTATTGCAAGAGAGCAAGGCGAAAAAGGTTATACTACCAACGAGCGCACTTCTATTCGTCCGACATTAGACGTAAATGGAATTTGGGGCGGCTACACTGGCCCAGGCTCTAAGACGGTTTTGCCTTCCAAAGCATCTGCAAAAATATCTATGCGTTTAGTTCCAAATATGCGCAGTGAGAAAATTTACGAGTTGTTCACAGAGCATTTTACCAAATTAGCACCGAAATCCGTAAAAGTAAAAGTTACGCCACATCACGGCGGCGAACCTGGCGTTACGCCTATTGATACACCTGAGTACAAAGCAGCGTTTTTGGCAATGCAAAAATCTTTTGGAAAAGACCCACTTCCGAAGCGTGAAGGCGGCTACATTCCAATCGTTTCTTTGTTCAAAGATGTATTAAATGTAGATTCTATCCTAATGGGTTTTGGCTTAAATAGCGATGATATTCACTCTCCAAACGAACATTACGGCTTGTTTAATTTTTATAAAGGCATCGAAACGATACCTTACTATTATGAAAATTATGTAAAATTGAAGAAATAAAATAAAAATGGCAGTCAAAGTGATTTGACTGCCATTTTTTTATTCTTTTACTCGAACTAAATACAGATTCCCAGGTTGTTGTACACTATCCATCATCCAGACCATTGTGTCCTTTTCAAGGCGAAGGATGGGGCATTTTTTGGGAGATTTATAGATACTCATTGCATTGAAACAGTTGTTTTTGAGATTAAAAGTACCAGATTCATTTTGCATACCCATACTTGTAATGTAGGTACTATCTGGCTTAAATTCAAACTTGATAATACTGGGGTCGAAACCAGATACTTGCCTTGTTCCAACCATCCATTTTGCGCCTTTCCACTTACCATACATCGTCTGCATAGGTGTTTTTTCTTTTTGACAAGAACAGAAAAGACCTAAAATAAAAAAAAATAAAGCGTATTTTTTCATAATAATTGAAATAAAAACTAATTTATAGCAAAAAAATAGATGCAAAATTGCTTTTGCATCTATTTTTAATTAATGAAACTTTTAGAAAAACTAATTATTATTAATAACCAGGATTTTGCTTCAAGTTTGGATTTGAAACGATTGCCGCTGCAGGAATAGGGAATAATACAGTAGATGGATCTCTCTTCTCTACACCTGTACCTGTAAGGAACTTACCGAAACGGATTTCTCCTGTACGAGCACTACCTTCCCAATATGTTTCACGACCAAGTTCGTCAAATACAATAGCATCTGTGAGAGCTGTTAGAGCTGGCATACCACGTTTTGCACGCAATTCGTTGATTGAAGCCAATGCTTCTGCCGTCTTACCTGCTCTATGGTATGCTTCGATTTTCATCATTTGAGCACCACCATTACGCATTAAGATGTACTTACCAGCGTCAGCAGGGTGATATTTGATAGCACGAATACCCATAGCAGTATTTGCACCAGCCAATAAAACGTTTGGTGTAAACGACAATTGCGATTGAGAACGGCTATCTATCAAAGCTTGTCCGTTATCTTTGAACTGGTCTCCAACAAGAAATCCTTTACCAATTCCAGAGAACTTAGAGCCATCTTTCTTTGGTGCGATACCAGTACGTTGATCAGCTTTATCAAATTTTGCATAAAAATCAGACAAAGTAGTAAAACCATTCCAACCTGATGGGTCTTGATCGTAGTGTAACGTCATAAACCAACGGTTTGAAGGAGAACCATTTTGGGATGTCAAAATGATTTCTTTTGTAGCATCTTTTGTAAAGTTATCAAAGTACTTGTCTTCTAAACTGAAACCGTCAGCTGCAATAGCGTTGCAATAACCTACAACTTTATCCATATCACCTTTATCAAAAGTGTAAGGACCAGCTGGAGCTGCCGCTGTGTAAACCGCTTTGTTCAGATACAATTGCGCCAATAAATAATTAGCTGCCGCTTTTGAAATTTTTGTATTTGTTGCACTTGGTCCAATTTTATCCAAAGCTGGCAACGCTTCTTCTAAATCTTTGACACATGAACCCCATGCTTCTACACGAGTTAAAACCTTCGGGTTTACTTCTGCACCTTCTGTTACTTGACGTACAGGAACTTGACCCCATAAATCTAATACATAAGAAGTGTACAAAGCTCTTAGAAACTGAGCTTCTGCTTTTTGACCAGCACTCGGGTTTGATGCTAAGATTTCGTTACAGTTGTAAGCACGTTCGTTCAACTGATTCCAAGCCGTAGTAGCCCATGAGTGTGTCGGATCCCATGTGTGCGCATCTAATGTACGCCATACTACATTATCAACCCAATCCACACCACGAGTTGGCGGAATCATATCAGAAGATGAATGCTGACCCAAAGAATATATATTCGCTAGGTCTGTAAATACATCCATATTTGCATAAGCGGACTTC
>JANMGN010000858.1:0-14296 GCA_031374645.1 Chitinophagales bacterium
TTTTGGCGGAACTTCCACGGTAAAACCCGTGAGGTCTTCAATACCTCACGGGTTTATAGAGCGCAATAAATCTATTCCGCCAAAATCATGGATGAACCAAAAAAATGTTCACTATTTTAACTGTTCACTGTAAAGTGAAATCCACGTTTCGCAAGTCATTTTTGTCGCCAAAGTTGCAATCAAGTTATAAGGAATTTCGCTCATTTTTTTGAAACGAATACAGCTTTTTCCCATATCCAGCTTTGATTTTACGTGTTTTGGATATTCCAAAACAAACCAATCGTATAGATTTTTATCCATATAAATGCCCATATGGTAGAGTGCAACGAAGTTTTTTTGCGAAGCGATACTCACAAAAGGCAATGCTTGTTTCACATCGCAATGATAGCCCTTCGGATAAATCGAATGTGGCACAACATAAGCAATACTACCATAGGCGAAGTCTTCGGCGAAACCTTCGGGCAGGTTTTCTTGTAATATTGTTCTCATTTTTTGGAGAACTACTTGTCGTTCTTCGGGCAATTGAGCGATGTAATTTTCAATATTAGCTTGCATTTTTTGTTTTTTTACGCACAACTTATTCTTTTATATTTACCTAACGTTTTGTAAATTGTCCAGGTTCTGTATCAAAAACGCCTTGATTTAGGCGGTAATAATACCAATTATGGTGACGATTATAGCCTTCTTTGCTTTCGGTTTCTTTGTTCCAAACACACTCGTTTATCTCAAAAGTCTGGTCAAGCACTTTCAAATCTGCCGCTTTGAGGTCTTTTTTTATCTTGCCTTTTTTGGCATCACTTGTGCTTTCGAGCAACCCTTCAATTAGGCGGCGAGCGTCCATATAATTTTGCCACTCAAAGATGGAATCTTCGCTTTCGATATACTCGTTTGCGAAAGTTTCCCAAGTCGTCATTAGTTGGTCTATACTCTGTTTTCTTACTTTCATAATATGTAAATTATTGATTATCAGTATTTTGTTTTAATTTTTAACTTTGTCAGGGTTTTGAGCCTTGGCAAATTTAGTAGGTAATTCTGTTTCCCAGTCCGCCCATTTTCCTTGCCAATCATAAAATTCTAAGCCGTTAAAATTCTTTTTATAATCGTAATGAGAAGCAACGTCGTGCGCATATCCGAGGTAAACGTAGCGTTTTTCGTGCGCTTGTGCATAACGGATTTCTTCCAAAAGCGTATGCAAGCCAGGGCTTCTATTTGCAAAATCAGTGTCAAAAGTAGCATAAATACTTGAAATACTTTCTTTTCCGATGCCAAAAAAACTCGTTGCATAGCGTTTTTTATTTTCATCGTATAAAACACATTCGAGCGCAGCGCAGGGTTCTTCGCCAGGCTTTTCTCCTAAAAAATCGCTCAGTGCATCAGGAACATTGCTTGCAAAACGTTTGATATGCTTCTCGAACATTGTATTTAATTCAGCCGTAATCTCAATATTTTGGTAGCGCACTTCTGTTTTTTCAGCCCACTGTTTCAAGATTTTACGTTGATGTTTTTTCCATGTAAATTTTTCTAAATTGATACGCAAAGGAACAATTCTGACCCATTTCTCGCTTGCACTCAAAAAATCTATTTGATTACGAAAAAAATTTGCTCCAAAATTACGCCAACCATCTGCCCAAATTAGATCAATATCTTCGGGACTGCATTGCGGGCAAGTTGCGCTTAGGAAAAGTTCTGATTGAGGCATATTGAGGTTTTTCTAAATAATTTTTTAAGTTATTGGTAAAAGATGTAAGTAGGCGTTAAAATTTAGTTTATGTTATTTATTATTTTTTTCACAATCGACTTAAAAAAATAACATAAGCTAAATTAGCCTGAATACTTAAATCCAATTAGTTCGTTCTTTTAATCATAAATTACAGTCGCTTCAGCTTTTTTATACACCTTAATCACGTTATCTTTTGACGTGACGTTCATTTTTCTAAAATAATTAGGAATATAATCAATTGTGTCATTTGGATTATCAAAAGCGATGATATAATCTAAATCGTAGCCTTTTTCAAGCACTTTTGATTGATTTTCTACATTTATATAATGATATTTGATGTTTTTTGTACCAAAATCATACAATAAAAGGTTATAATAATCATAGCCGCCTGTAAAATTGAGCAAACCAATTTCTACATTATCTTGCGTTTGAATAAAATTATTTACTTCTTGAAACGGTTTTAACCATTTCAAACTGCCATCATTGAAGCGTTTTCTGTACGCATCATCGTGAATACTCAACGTATGCGTCACAGGAGGAAAACTTATTAACGGATGTAGCTGATTGAAAAGTGCTAAAAAAACAGCAGGCGCAGCCAAAGTCGTGAAGTAAAACCAAAATATTTTTGGATATTTTATAGCAATATCACACAGATAAAGGGCAATAAAAGGACAAAAAAGTAAAAAATAAGTTAAGTGAAAACGCCCAATCCAAGGCTGATATTTTAAATAAAAAGAAAGCATACAAAAAGAAATCAGTACACAAAACGCTATAATTTTCCATTTTTTGTCCCATAATTTATTTTTATACAAATAAAACGCAGCACAAAATAGCAATATCAAGTGGACAAAATCTGATACAGAACCTTCCGAAATTTTGATATTATGTAGTTTGAAATCGCCCATTGTATTGTCGTAATTCGGAGAAATACCAATTAAACTATGCAAAGCTCTAACCGATTTTTCGACAATAACATTAAAAACAGGAACATTAAAATGTACTGCAAAATCCCTTGAAACATTAGAAATAAAAGCCTGCCAAGAGTGATTTTGATTGACCACCAAATTTTCTATTTCTTGATGATTTCCCACTACATTCCCATACAAATCATAGTTTCTTTTGTAAAAACCAACGTTTAGAATCAGTGGGAAAAGGGCAAAAAGAAGACCTCTTTTGAGTAAATTTGGGAGAGATGATACGCCTTTTTTTACCTTAATTATTTCTTGAAAAATGCTGTATAATACAAAAGGAAACACAATAATATAAGCAATTCCTTTGGTTAAAATCGAACAAGCAAGCGCAATAGATGCCCAAATTAAGCTATCGTTTTTTTCGCTAAAAAAGCTACTTTTTATTGCAAAATAAAAAAAACAAATCGTATAACCTGCCAAAACTAAATCATTGAGAGAAGAAGGTGCTTGTGCTACACACATCGGAATAGTAGCGGCTAAAAAAGCAGTCATTATTTGAGCTTTGTTGCTCATTTTCAATAACTTAGCTATCAAAGATGCCGCTACAATACAAGCGATATAAAATAAAATTTGAACGCAGTTGGCAAGTTTATCGTTTCCTAAAAGGATAAAAGTAGTCAGATTTAAGTATTCTGCCAAAGGCGGCATAATCGTCTGATGATTGTCTGGTGTCGCATAATGAGCTACACTTTTTTGCTGTATCCAAAATAAAATACGTGGAAAATGATAGCGAAGCGTGTCGTTGCTATTCGGTGGATAGAACAAGGCATTTGCGGTCGTAAGACCAACTAAAGTACCAGCAACAGCGACCAATATTTTATCTGAAATCGCTAATGAGGATAAAGTTGGAAGTATAAATTTTAGCTTTATTTTTTTTTCAAAAATAAAGGCAAATTGCACTAAAAATAAGCCCGACCACGCCGCCAATAAGCCCCAAAAATGTAAGTTTTGAGTTAGAGATAATCCTTCTATGATAACAATATGAGCAGCCGACCACGTGAGCAGCGCAATCAAAAACGTTTCTCTTTTTTGTTTTAAAAAATGAAATGAAATAATGAAAATTTGAACAAAAGTAGCAAGAGAAATGAGATATGCCATACGTATTTTGGATTATTTAGACAATGCTTTGACAAAGCTCTATCAGCACACCGTTGGTATTTTTAGGATGCAAAAAACACACTAATTTATTGTCTGCGCCACGTTTTGGAACAGGATTTAGGAGTATAAAACCTTCATTTTCAAGACGTTGCATTTCACTATGAATATCCGTCACATCAAAAGCGATGTGATGAATACCTTCGCCTTTTTTCTCCAAAAACTTAGCGATTGCGCTATCTTGATGCGTCGCTTCGAGTAGTTCAATTTTATTTTCGCCAACTTGAAAAAACGAAGTCAAAACGTGTTCGCTCGTTACTTCTTCGGTTTTATAGTGCGGTACACCAAACAATTTTGCAAAAAGCGCATTGCTCGTTTCCAAATTTTTTACAGCGATGCCGATATGTTCTATTTTGTTCATTTTCGTAAATTTAAAAAAAGTTTATAATCCTACAAATTTTTTCAAATCCATTACTTTTGCAGCTTTTGTGTTGCTGAAAATGGCTAAATATTCTATATTTTTCTTAGGAAAAATAGGCGCAACACAAAGCCCTTGTAGGTACAAACCATTTTTTCCAGCTGCTGTAACGATATTTTTCAGCACTTTCAAATGTAGTTTTTTGTCTATTACTATTCCGTTCGAGAAGCGAATACGTTGGTCGAGTTCAAACTGAGGTTTTATCAGCGAAATTACAGTTCCGTCTTCTGTAAGGAAATTATTGAGGTAAGGAAAAAAAGTAGCTTGTGACACAAACGATACATCCATCACGATAACTTCTACTTTTTCGGGCAAAACAAAATCTCTAATATTCTGATTTTCAAATGATTGTATCTGTTCGTGCGCGTGAAGTGATTCGTGTAACTGCTCTGTTCCTACGTCCACAGCAAAAACAAAATCAGCTCCGTGTTGCAAAGCACAATCTGTAAAACCGCCCGTCGAAGCACCAATATCAAGCACTTTTTTGCCTTTAAAATCAAAAGCAAAAGTTTCTATTGCCTTTTCGAGTTTCATACCACCCAAACTTACGTATTTGAGCAGCGTGTTTTCAGCAACTTCTACACTATCTGTTTCTTCGGTTTCAAAACTCGCTTTATCTCTAATTTTGCTGTTCACCGTTACTTTGCCATCTACGATAGCTAATTTTGCTTTTTCTCTACTTGGAAAAAAACCTTTTTCTACTAAAAAAATATCTAATCTCATGGTGCAAAAGTACGATATTTTTTTGTCGTAAAAAGAACAATCGTGATTTTTTGTCCTTTAAAAAGTAAGAAAAGATAATAATTCCTTGTTTGTAATGACCTATCGATTTTTTTTAATTATGTTTTTTTTAATTTTGATGGAAAATATTTTGCAAAATTAAAAAAATAGTTCCATCTTTGCAATAAGAAACTACAAAGGCATTGACGACTTTTGGCTCTATGTTTAAATATCTTTTCGGAAGTTTTGATGTGGAAATATGGCGGGCTGCATGACTGTTGACTTGTCCAGTCTTTTAATATGCAAATATTAAGCGAGCAGATTACAGAAACGTCCACCGGCAACCTTAGCGTGCTTTTTGGGGTTCCAAAAAGGACACCAATGTTTTAGTAGTTTCTTTTTTTATGAAAATTTAACAAAAAAGGCTTAGAAATTTTAGATTTCTAAGCCTTTTTTTGTAGCCTCATATAAAGTCACTAATGATTTTCGATATAGTAGAAATTGCCGTTTTTTACTGCATTACACCTTGCATCTTACCGTATCAAAATGACTTTACCTCTTGCCAATACTTTTTCAGCACTAAGGATTTGATAAAAATAAGTACCGTTTTGTAGGTTGTACAAGTCAATATTTTGCTTGTATTTATTTATTTTTTCTTGTAAAACAATTTCGCCTAAACTATTGATAATCAATATTTTAATATTTAAAAAGTCGTTTTGTGCTATTTCTACATTTAAAAAACCAGTAGTCGGATTTGGGTATATTTTGTGTGGTAAAAGTTTATCTTTTTCCTCTAAGCTCAGTGGGTCATTGATGCCGAGCGTATCGCAGGGGCTACCTTTTTTATCGTATAGGCGATAATTTGGAAAATTGGGAATACTTCCATAATTCCAAGTAGGTAGCTTTATATCGTGCTGCCGAAAATCACAAGCCAGCCCTTTTTCATTCGGGTTATGTATCACATTCCAATATCGGTGTCCGCCCGTGCCACACATATATATTTTGCCATCTGGCGCAAGCATACAACTATAAAAACTATTAAACTCCAAAAAAGGTGCTACGAATAAAGTATCTTTTTTTGCTATCAAAACTCTACTTTCGCTTACGTTGTCAGCCCAGAGGTCAAATTGCCAAAGTTCAACTCTTTTGGTTACGTACAAAAAGCGAGAATTGGGAGAGATAGCTCCTCCTCCTTCTTTATAGTTGTCTGTAAAAGATGGAATATGCTTGTAGTTAAATAATTTTCCAGTACACCTGTCAAAATCAAAAATTTGAATACCATTAAATGGGTCATAGCGCACGTACTTATTGCCATCAGGGGTAAAAACAGCTTGCCCATTTAATTGTTTGGGTAAAGTATCGCCAATTTCTTGTACCATGGGCTTACTTAGCCCTTGCGGAGAAAGCAAAAATTTATAGTATAATTTTCCATGTTTTTTAGGCGATATGACCCACCAATCTCTCCCGTTCCCATGTCGGCAAGCGGTTAAGTGACCATAATAAACCGTGTCACTTACTATCGTATCATTTTTTATGGTCATTTCTGGTTTTCCTTGGTTTGAGCTCATATTGATTTCAGAATAAGAAAGCCACTGTATTATTGATGGTACATTGTTAGGGTAATAATCATTTCCTACATGAAACAGTGCATAACGGTTGCTATCCGATGGAAAGGGTAAAAAAATATGGCTATTTTCTACGGTATAACTCAAACCTACGTCACAAAAGTGTGTGAGGTCATAACCAGGATTTAGTCCATAACTGTTTTTTACTTCTTTAGAAGTAGAATCTGCTACATAACAGCCGTTCGTTACCAATAAGAGTTCGCCTTGTTTGTTCGCTATACTGGCATTCGCTAAACGCATACTTGTAGTCATTTTATTAGGTCGATAAGCCTTTGGCGGTGAGAAATTAAAATCAAGAATTGTGGTGCCAAATTCTATACTAACTCCACCGTCATTATATCCCAATACCCAAATATAATCTAATTTTTCAATATTTTTTTGAGCAGATATTAAGGTATTGCCCAATAATAGTAGAAATAGTAGGTAGTTTTTCATAAGTGTATAAAATAAAAGCAAGCAAGTACATTTTTGTACCTGCTTGCTTGATTAAAAAATAGAATTATTGATTGACTTTGAATAATTTTTGGCGTGCAAGTGCTGTACCATTTTCAAAAAGTACGCATTGGTAGCTGCCATTCGCAAAAGTGGCGCTATTGATGCGAATAGCTTTTGCCTTGTCGCTTATCACAGCACTATATATGCTACGCCCATACATATCTATAATCTGTATTCTATCATACTGAGTGTCATCATTTTGAGCGATAAATACCGTAAATTCCTCTTTGATAGGATTTGGCGCAATCGTCAAGGTATTGTAACTGTATGTTTTTTGTGTTTTACTGATTATCGTTTTTCCACAAATCGCATCAAAGTCATATTCGTAATTGTATTTTTGTGCCAAAATAGACCTTGCTTCAAATACTGCCCAACCGCCATCTTCGGGGCATTGCAAGGCTATATGTGTCAGTACGTCTTCTTGATTGACATCAAAACTATCTTGCTGATTAATTAGCCTATCTAAAATGATGCTATTTACATCACGCTCGTTCGCTTCATAAATTTCATTACAAATAATTTGATTGTTGATTTCTTTCAGAATAGTCGCCTGCGTTGCTTGGGCTTCCGCCAAATGACTATCTATATCTTGCAAAATACTTTTTTTTGCGCTTATATTCGTATTGATAGTGCTGCGAGTAGTCCAAAAAGTAGGCGAAATAGGTCTTTGCTGTATGCTATTGTAGTGAAAAGCACTGTCAAGTGCAGAAAGCAATTGGTACTGTTGTAACAATTGATTGCTGCGTTCGTCTATTTCAGTTTGCAAAGCTGTTGGTATATTTTTGATTGTTTTGATTTGTTCTGCTAAATCAAAAAATAATTTTGCAGAAGAAGGACTGTTGTTTGCTAAAAAAGCATCTAAGTTCGCAAACTGCCCTTCCGAATAATTGGCAGCTTTGAGTAAATCATACAATTGTCTTTCTGCAATCCACAGTTGGGTTTTGCCTCGTGGTGTAGGCGGATATAAGCTTCCGTCAATAAGTGATTTTATAAAATCATCTGTATTTGGGTTTACCTCAGCGATAATAGTAGTTGGCTTGCAATCATTGGCTGGGTTGGAAATAGTAGTTTTTGAATTAGGCTCAAACCAATCTTGTTGAGCCGAATGTAGAGGGGCGGCTAAATAAGTGGATTTGAATACATTATTGTAATAAAAAGTAGATTTTTTATACTGGTCGCTGTTAATATCTTCGTGGAACGCCGCATAATTAGCATAATTGCCCTGCCATTCGTTTCCAGACGGAGTTTGCTTTAAGATATCGGCAGGCTGGTTTCCTATTACAGCTACATTATCTAAATACAAACCATAAGTATGGGTATTGTGACTATTCAAAATAAAATCCGTAGGGGAACTACCATTAAAACGAGTGCCTATTTTGGTGTTTTCAACTGAATTTCTATACATCCTATTGTCATACTGTTTAGTAGTGGACATTGTAGTTTGTATGCCTGTATTCGATTTTATTGTTGTTCCTGTAACGGAATTGCTACCATAAAAACCTCTTGTTTGGTCAAGATTTATACCAGTGCTATTTGTACCATTGATAGATATAATATTATTACAAATTGCAGTATTCATGTTTGTAACACTAATTCCGACAGGAGAATAAGAGATACCCATTAAGGTAATGATATTATTTTGAGCAAAGTATTGTCCTTTACTTGTTTTAGAACCCCAAAATCTTATTCCAGAACCAGTAGGTGCAGTCATTGTATTTTGGTTGGTATAGAAAGTTTCTTTGTTTTCCCCTACGACCCAAATACCAGCTTCTTTTGAGTTTATGGTATTGGCATTGACCTGTCCTCTTCTTGGGTTATTGAGATATACGCCATACAATACGTTGCTTATATTATTTAGAGTTATTAGATTTCTAAAAGTATTGGAGGATTGAATACCATATTTGCAATTTTCAAAATTTGTTTGCGGTGTTTTTCCAAAGCCTTCTATTTCTAAAACTCCAATAGAACTTGAAGTCGTTTTTGCATTGGTTTTAGCATTTATACCTACGTTATTGTTCACAAATCTATTTTTTTTCAAAATAAGTTGTCCAAAATTGTTAGCATCTATCCCAGTACCTTGTGCATAATTTAAAAAACTATTATTGGTCACATAATTTACAAGATTGGTAGCATTCAGTAAAATACCAGTAACAGCTTCTGTATTATCTTTTAGGGTACCTCCATCAAAAACAGTCTTATCAATGTTCAATCCAGCCAAAGGATTGGCAATAATAGCTATTCTATTGTGGTTGAACTCTGTTTTATCAGTGGTCGTTAGCATTGCGGCATCTAACTGAATAGCAATTTCAGCATCTTCGATTTTAGAAGTCCCTATTTTCATAGAAGATAAATTTTGCAGCTGTATTCCATGCCACATTTCACAGCCTCTAATATTTGAGCCAAGTAAAATCAAACCTATCTTGGGATTTACAGTTATACTACTATTAGGCTTCATCCAAAGGTTTTTTGCAAATAAAAAGCTGTTTGGAGTATCGAAGATCAATTGTCCTTCTATCGTAGGATTATTGTCGAAAGCATTGGAAGGTAAAGAACTCACAAGCGTTGTGCCGCCTACTGTACCAATGGTATTAGTGCTACTAATTTTTACATTTTGGTAATTTCCAGTGATAGCAGTACAATTTGAAATCGCCCTCATACCTACTTCCCAGTCATTACAAGCAAGTGCTGGTACAGCCGAATAGGTAGCCGTTGCTGTAATGCAACTATTAGGTGTTAAGCTATTGGCATTTATATTAAAATTTTCTTGAAAAAAGCTACCACTTACATAAGTTAGCCCTGATTGAGGAAGTAAGTTAAGATCTATTGGGCTTGTATTTGCAGCATTTCCAGTATTACAAACTTTATAACTAACAGTGAGAGTATTGTTATTGTAATTTGTTTTAACAGACGGCGTGATGTTTAGTATTGTTGATGGATTAATTGGAATTGTTTGAGTGCAAGAAGGATTTGGGAATGCAGATAAAGTTACAGTTAGCAGACAAGGCAAATCTTCTGGTTTAACTGTAAAAGTGGCAACGTAATTAGGAGGTCCCGAGTTTGCATATTCGGCTGGGCATCCACCTGTTATCCAAGAAACTAAAGCACCTTGCGGAAGTCCCGTAGGAGTACAAACAACCGAACAACCATTAATAGATGTGGTAAAATTACAAGGTTGCGCATTGATGCCAACCAATGAAAATAGAGAAAGAGATAAAGATACAATCATTTTTAGAATAAAATTCTCTCTCTCTCTACGAAAAAGAATATTATTTGGTAAAGAAATAAGTTGTGTTTGCATAGGTGTTAATTTTTAGAATGTGAAGAAATAAAAAGTAAATATAGGTAATTTTTATGATAAATTTATATTTTTACAAAACTAAATATTTAAAATTTGTACTATTTTAGCAATAATCTAATACAATTCACTATCCCCAAAAGTATTTTTCTTTTCTACCCAACGACCACGAGTAAAATCTGGAAAGGCTTGTGGCGAGCTTCCTGTGGCAATAGATTGCTCAGAAAGTGGCGTAATTGCCAACCAAGTTGCAGCATCATAGACATCGCAAGCGGGCGTTTCATTGCGTTTTGCTGACTCTACAAACGAGTGTACCAAAAAATAATCCATGCCACCGTGACCTGCGCCTTCGGCTTCTTTTTCAAATTTTTGCCATAAGATATGGTCGTATTTTTTTAAAAATTCGTCTGCTTTTTCCCACTGATGCGGCTTTGTAACACCATCAATATGAAGCGATTTATTGACATCCATCCAAATTCCTTTTGTGCCTTGCACTCGAAAACCAAGCGAATAAGGTCGTGGATTGCTTGTATCATGGCTCAAAATAACGGTTTCGCCATTATTTGCTTTCAAAACAGTCGTTACAATATCGCCTAATTTCCACTCGACTTTTGCGTTCGGATGAGCCTCGCCACCTTTCGGATGGTTCACGATGTACTCGTGTAAACCTCTCGCTTTGGAGGAAGTAGAAGTCAGGTACAAAAAGCGATTTCCAGCATTTATATCAATCATTTTAGCCACAGGCCCAACGCCATGTGTTGGGTACAAATCTCCGTTGCGATGCACAGATTGTAAAGTACGCCACTTTGCTTCACTAAAACCCTTTTCGCCAAATTCTACACCGCCGCCATAAGGCTGTTTTCCATCGTTGAATTTCACTTCTCGAAGGTCATGTTGATAGCCACATTCTAAGTGAAGCAATTCGCCAAACATTTCTTTTTTGACCATATTCAGCACCGCCATAATATCTCTACGGTAGCAAACATTTTCAAAAAAGAACAAGTGCGTACCTGTTTCTTCATGTGTATTGACCAGTTGCCAGCATTCGTCAATCGAAAATGCACCACAAACTTCTAAGCCAACATACTTGCCAGCTTTCATGCTTGCGACAGCCATTTCGGTATGAAACAACCAAGGCGTAGCGATAATTACAGCATCTAAGTCTTTCATTTCCAGCATTTTAAGATAACCTTTATCGCCATCAAGAAAAATTTTGGGTTGTTTTTTATTTTTGCTGTCTATGAGTTTTTGAGCTTCCAAAATAGAGTTTGGGTCGTTGTCATTGATAGCTACTACGTTGCAATCCGCACGGTCGAGTATTTGTTCCAAATGATCACGACCACGCAAGCCTACGCCCATAAAACCTACATTAAGTTTTTCTTTTGCCTTAGGAAAAGGACTTTCGTTTTCTATTTTTTCAGCATTTGCAGAAGCTGTATTTGTGAGTAAACCAAAGCTGGCTAAACTTGCACTTTTGATAAAATTTCGTCTATTTTGTTTCATTTTATAAAAAAGTTGAAAATATTTTTGATTATTCTACATTCTACATTCTACATTTATCGTTACCTAATCCGTTATTGTTCCTTCCATCGCTACATAGTATGTGCCTGCGCTTGTCGTGACGGTTACGATGGGTTTTTGATGTCCCAATTTATGTGTCGTATTAAAAGTAACGCCAATCTCGCCCGTTTCGCCTGGCAAAACAGGAATAAATGGATAGTCTGGAACAGTGCAACCGCAAGTTGCCGTTGCGTTTTTGACATCAACTGGGCGTTTGCTCACATTTTTAAATTTGAATTTGTAGGCAATTACAGTACCTTGTTTGACCATTCCGATAGGGTGGTTGGGTTCTTCAAATTGCAGTGCTGTTGCACTTTTGGGTACTGATTTTTTTTTATTTTGTGCAAAAATAAGGGCATTTGAAAATAGTAGAAACCCAATGAGAAGGAGTAAGTTTTTTTTCATTTTAAAAAATGTGTGAGTGAGTATTGGTTTGTAATATTTTACAAAGATATAAAATAATAATGTGTTTATTTATAAAAAATCATTTTGCCTTTTTATAAAACATCAAAACAAGCTGTATCTTTGTAAAATTTTTTTAAGAAATGGAAATATTAAGACAACACGCTGAACATCAGTTTGCAGAGGAATTGGCGGCTTTGCAAGAGAATGATAAATACGAAAAACCTCAAAACTGGTTGCTTTCGCCACAAGCGGTCGTGACGTATTTGATAGGTGGAACACTGAAAAATGGCTTTGAAATTTTGCCCAAATACATCGGAAATCGACGCTTAATGGAAGTTGCTGTTGCTACTTTGACTACGGATAGGGCATTGCTTTTGTACGGCTTGCCAGGAACGGCAAAATCTTGGGTTTCGGAACATTTGGCGGCTGCAATTAGTGGAGATTCTACGCTTTTGGTGCAAGGAACAGCAGGGACTTCTGAGGAATCTGTACGTTATGGTTGGAATTATGCACGGCTTTTGAGTGCAGGACCTGTGCCTGATGCAATCGTAGAAACGCCTATTATGCGAGCGATGAAAAATGGAAAAATTGCTCGTATTGAAGAGCTAACACGTATCGGTTCTGATGTTCAAGATACATTGATTACGATTTTATCTGAAAAATTATTGCCGATTCCTGAACTGAATTTGGAGATACAAGCGGTGCAAGGTTTTAATATTATTGGTACTGCAAACAACCGTGATAAAGGCGTAAATGACCTTTCGAGTGCGATGAAAAGACGTTTTAATACGGTTATTTTGCCTTTGCCAAACAATGCCGAAGAGGAAGCACAAATTGTACAGCAACGTATAGCAAAAGTAGGTAATAGTATGAAAATGCCTACGGAAAAGCCAATTTTAGACGAAATTCGTAGAATTGTGACCATTTTTAGAGAGTTGCGAAACGGACTTACCGAAGATGGAAAAACAAAAGTGAAGTCGCCTTCGGGTACACTTTCTACTGCGGAGGCTATTTCGGTCATGAACTCAGGTTTGGCTTTGGCGTATCACTTTGGCGGTGGAGATTTGAAGGCAGAAGATATTGCTTCTGGTATTTTAGGGGCGGTTGTGAAAGATCCTGTGCAGGATAAAATCGTATATATGGAATACCTCGAAACGGTTTTGAAGCACCGAGAAGGTTGGAAGGATATTTATCAGGCGTGTAGGGAGATGGTTTGATTTTATTAACTTATATTATATTTATATTTTATTTTTATTTATACCTCACGGGTCTTCAAGACCCGTGAGGTATAAGTAAAATATAAATATAATAAATAGTAAGGACTTAAAACTTTGAACTATTGCGTTCTATAAGGATGTCTTTTAATTCTTTTAAAGCGGAATATTGCTCAGGAATTACTTTTTTTACGGCTTCTTTTACTGCAAAATAAGTACCTTGTTCCATCATATCTGGAATCATTTGTTTTATGGTGGCTTTCATAAAATTCATATCTTGCGCCAAAAGACTTTTGAGCGAAGGTATCTCATGCCAATCTGCTTCTACTGCTACATTTTGTTCGCCTGTGTGCGTTACATCAAGTTGAATTATGCTATCTGCATTTGGTAAAGCGGCAGCCAAAACCTTTGATTTTAAGTTTGTTTGAGGCAAAACGTCATTTCCGTTAGCGTCTTTTACCATAAAAACCTCTAATCCTTGTTCCCGAACACGATAGATTAACAGATTAGATTTATCATTATTTTCCATAAAATTAATATTTATACAAAAGTAACAGTTTTTCGGGAATTTTGTTTCATTCTGTGAATTGTTTTTTGTTTTATTTCATATTCATCATTCAAAATCATTCATCATTCTATTAAGGTCTATCCATTGTCCTCAAATTAATTACAAAACCATCTAATTTTTTCTTTTTAGCGGATTTTTTGTAAGTTTCGG
>JANMGN010000859.1:0-2239 GCA_031374645.1 Chitinophagales bacterium
TGATTTTGGTTTATCAAAGGCATTTGACTTAGCTGGCTTAAGTGGACACACAGTAGCCGGTGATGGCTCTTTTAGAGGTACGCCAGAGTTCATGTGTCGTAAGCAAGTCCTAAAATATTTAGATGCTAAACCAGAAGTAGATATATGGTCGGCGGCAGCCTGTTTGTATTACATGTTAACCAACAAAAATCCTCGTCATCTCCAAAAAGGAGAGGGTTGGGAAGTATTATTAAAGAGAGATGCGATACCAATTCATGAAAGTAATCCTAATGTACCAGCGGCTCTTGCTAATGTTATTGATCGTGCATTACAAGAGGGAACTCAGCAGTCGATCATTCTCTATTACCAACGAGTAAGTGATTTCAAGCTAGATCTTATGCAAGCTTTTCAAGATATTTCTTTATAACTACAAATTACTTTATACATCTCATTATGGATACTGACGAAACTAAATCTTTTGACTCATCTCAAACTCCCAATTTAGATGAAACTTCTAGTAAGACACCTAAAACGCTAGGGGTTCTAGGTGTCTCTCCACTGCCAGAAGTATCTGATAATGATATAGACAAATCTCATCCAAGGCTTGCTTTGCTCATGAAGTGGATGGTGGTAATTGGATTACCAGCATTTTTTTTAGTTGCAGGAAGTGTAGGATTATTTAATTTTGCTAAAGGGGCAATTGATGGCATAACAGCAAAAAAAGCACCCATTAATCAAATAAATTCTGACACTATTAAAACTAATATTCCAGTAAAAACAAGTGATTCAAAAAACAGTTGCACAAAAGATTTAGCATCACGGATGGCTCAAAGTAAAGTGACCTCAAAGCAGGTAGATAAAATATTTTATCAAACATATCCTGACCGACAGAGTACACCATTAGGTGACACACCAACAGAGACTAGTCTACGTCAACAATGGTGCATAATTGCTAGTGAGTTAATTATTAAAAAGCAAGTTAAATAGTCAGTCTAAAAGCCTAAAATAGATAATCTATATATCCATAGTTAATGCCGTATTAAACACCAAAATATTTACTTCGTAAAAGGCTATGAAAATTTGGATTTGGAAACCAGGAGATCGATTAAGAGCCGGACGGTTTAGAATAAAAAAACGATTTGTAATTCAAAGACTTTTAGGAGCAGGTGGCTTTGGTATTACATATTTAGCTCAAGACATAAAACTAAATCGAAAAGTAGTCATTAAGACGCTTAATGCCACTCAGCAAAGCAACAACAATTTCCTTGAAATCCAAGAAGACTTTATTAGAGAAGGAAGTATTCTCAAACAACTTAAACATTCAAATATTGTAAGAGTTTTTGAGACGATTAAAATCGGTAATTTGTTTGGCTTGATACTAGAATATATTCCAGGTCAAAATCTTACTGAATATATTTTAGAGAATGGTCGAATAAATGAAGATAAAGCATTAAAATACATAGATCAAATTACAAAAGCCCTACACTATATTCATGAAAGGAATTTTTTTCACCGTGATGTCAAACCTGATAATATTATGCTCAAGGCAGATCAAGAGTCTGCAATACTAATCGATTTTGGGATTGCACGACAATTTGTTGATCAGTCAACTATTTATTTGTCTAATACATTTGGCACACAAATATATAAGCCTCTGGAACAATATGAACAGCGCGGAAGATTTGGGCCTTACACTGATATTTATGCTTTGTCTTTTACTTTGTACTATTTATTGACTGGGAATTTGCCTACAGAAGCCTATACATCAAAGAGTAGAAAATCTTTCTATGATGAAGGTAAAGGAGAGGAAATCGATGAGTATCTATGGAATGAGCTAATCAAAGCAAATGTAAGTGAAAAAACAATAGTAGCAATTAAATCAGGATTAAAAGTTGAGCCAACTGACCGCCCTCAGAATATAAATGAGTTTAGAAAACTGCTAGGGCATGAAAATTTACCATCATATAAAAAAGTGGCTACACGATTAGAAACAACAGGAGATTTCCATTCAACTTCAAGGTTAAACCAAGAAAACAGAAAGAAGATAAAGGTTGCATTATATACAAAAAAGATCATTCTAAAAACCTTAGAAACAGTTCAGTATGTCTTGCAAAACATTGTGAATTTGGTTTTAGAACCTTATTCAGCTACAGCATCGTCATTACCACCCATGAATCGTCGGGTGATGTTGCAACTATTACTTGGAGTTGGTGGACTCACTGGAATAGGTTTAATAAGTTTAGCCATAAAAAATATTTTT
>JANMGN010000009.1:0-2111 GCA_031374645.1 Chitinophagales bacterium
GGATCATCGAATTAAACACATGTTCACCGCTTGTACGGACCTCGTCAATTTCTTTGAGTTTGAGTCCTTGCGACCGTAGTCCCAGGCGGAGAATTTAACGCGTTAGCTCTGGCTCTGATTAGTAATTAACAAACCAAAACCGAATTCTCATCGTTGAGGGTGTGGACTACAGGGTATCCTAATCTGTTTGCTCCCACACTTTCGTCTAGTAGCGTCCAGGAATAAAATTAAACGACACTAGTAAACGCATTCACCCAATGATGGTTCCATCTAATGTTACAGTGATGTCACCCCTAAAATTTGAGAGTACCATTTACTTCTTTCGTCCTCTAAGTCTTTACACTATTAAGAAATATACTTTACTTTTATCTCAAAACTGATTAAGACCGCCTGATGACGCTTTTACGCCCAGTCATGCCAGGATATCGCTTGTTCCCCCTCGTGTTACCGCGGCCTGCTGGCACGGGGTTGGCACGGAACTTGCGTTAGTACTAATCACTACATTTTTCCCTAACGCGAGAACTTTACCACAGCCCGCTTTCGCTGCAACTGCGTCATCACTCTCACCAGTATAGCTGGGTCCTAGCCTTAGCTATTAATTGCCAAGATTCCTCAACTGCTGCCTAGGACCGTCACACCGAAGCGTGCGTTTTTTTGTCCGAAAACAGTCAGGGACTTTTTTCAGCCCCAGTGTGGCTAGTTCAACGCTTAGTCAGCAAGAGTCCGTGGCTTGGTAGGCGATTATCTACCAACTAGCACTGATTCTGTATAGGCATCATCTGTCGCAACTGTCGATTTAATCTTTCATGCTCGATTTTTCTCGAACAACAGTCCGTCATACCATACTTACACTCTCACCCGTTCGCACTCAATCTATTTATGATTGACGTTCGACTAGCATGTGTTAAGCATACCTGCATTGCGACGATCACCCAGAGCGAGAATCAAACTCCACTTCTATTTAAACTTTTTTCTTTCATCTCTAATTTTTTCTATATTACTTTAGATTCACAGGGTCAAAAATTAATAAAATACAATAGTTTTATTAAAATAGTTTTTATATAAAATAAGAAAGCGTTGTTACAGTAATTACATGTATCATGTACACTTAATATAAAATAAAAAGTGGAATAAAAAATTTATCAAAAGTATTAAACAAACAAAATAATATTTACATAAAATATTTTTAATTTAGTTAAATTGCACCATAAAAAAATGAGACATCATTAAGGTTTTAAATTAAAATGTGGATGTACTAAACTCTACGCATAGTAGAATAACGTGCAAAACGTATTGTCATTAAATTTCCAATTTATTATAAAAATAAGCCGGATGTGATGTTCTTTTGATAAGTAAATATAAGACTATTGACCAATTTCAGATATTCGAAGAATATTTTGGTAAAATAAGTCAGAGTTACTGCCGATATCGGTACTTAGATAAAATGGATCCGTAATAAACTATATTATTTACTCGAACAAAACACACGTGTAATGACACTATAGCGCAATTTCTGCATTTTTTTACAAAACCTGCGCGTAAAATTAAATGAAAATAAACGTGTTTCTAAAATACTGAGTCATTACTTCAAGTGTGACTTTCAAAAAAAGAACGTCGAGCTTGTCGCAATAAATTTTCTATAAAAGATATTCCTTTTTATAACCCTAGATATAAACGAAGTTCTTCGATTTTTTAAAATTAAAAAATTATAGAACACTTCGTTTTTTTAAAACTTGTGTCATATTTTTTGGCCTATACGTATGCTGATAAGAGATCTTGAAAAGCTAAGACTTGTGTCTGTGTTTTTTTTCCAATATTTCCAATACCATTAGAGTAAATCGAAAGCGAATTACTAGATCTTTTTATTTTTGATTCATTTTTAAATCTATTTTAATCCATTTTCTACTTCTAAACATAAATCGTGACTATAAATATAATCTATTTATGTAGTCTAAAAATTTAATATTACCCTGTAGAAAACCCCCAAAATATCAAAGTTATATTTTGTAGATAACGCGGTCCGTTTTATAATTCGGTTAGATGCATCTATTTTTTTTTTTATTAAATTTTTTTGTTTTTAGTTTTTTTGATTTTTGATAATTAAATCGTTT
>JANMGN010000014.1:0-2036 GCA_031374645.1 Chitinophagales bacterium
ATCTGTAATGGTAGCTCGCATAAATGTATTGTAAGCCTGCGGTTTCTTAGGCAAATAAACAGAAGTAGTTGAAAAAATATCGTGAAATGCATAGTTTACTCCATCATAACTTTTTTCCCAAACAATATTCATAGGACCTGGCGCTCCACCAGTAATGGATAGAGCCAATACAACATAGGTATCAAAGCAATTGGTTGTACTTCCTCCACTTACAAAATTAACAACGGCTGAAAGATTTGGATTATTAGTATTGAAAAATCCACCAACCGTACAGGCTTCTTGTACTAATTTTAAAGAATTATGTCTTTTATTGAGAGTACCTGTTTTCTGCCCTCTAAATTTGACATCGGGATTAGAAAAGTTTGGAATAGTTTCAGGTAATGCAATACTATACATAATTGTATTAGCAACTTTTCGTTGTTTGAAGCATTTGCCGTCAACTTTTTCTTTCCAACGCATAAAATGAGCGTGTTCAAAAGTACCACCATCGTCACAGTTTGTGTTATTTATATCGTTTCCACTGGCATCATCATCATCTATATCGCATGTTTCATGAAGGCAACCAAATAAATGCCCAACTTCATGAGTAAACACATTTGTTGTTGCAACAAATTCAGCCTCAAAAATTCCGAAACTATTATTAATTGCTGGAAGATTAACAGGGTCATCCGCTACAATTCCAATAAGGTTACCATATGAGCCGTTTGAATTCGTAAGCAGCAGTACAATATCAGCACCACTATTTATACGTTCCTGCTGAACCGCTGGTAAGGCTTGAAAGGCTGCAATATCTGCTGTTATGTCAGGAGACTCTGTAAAAGGAATAGGCAACGCACCAGCATTAATTAGGGTTAATTGACTTGTAAAAATATTAGAGTTCCTAAACGCTTGGTTTGCGTTAGCGAGAGCCAAATCAATAGTATTATTGACATTGGTAATACCTTGTGCACTCGGTGTGAAGAAAAATAATACTCTTACATCGCAATTGGGCATTATACTTCTTTCTTCGGCATCTTGCAATGTAGTATGTTCTTTAATTTTCATACCTTCACTATTGTTGCCGCAACGCAATTTTCTAAGATTTTCTTGATTAGGTTTTGACATCAAATAAAAACCTTCCGTCAAATCGTTGATGGAATAAACTACTCCGTCAAGGTTTAATGAACCTTGTTTTGCTCCATGTCTTGAAACAATAGTCAGTTCGCCACGCCAACAACTACACGTATCTTCTTCTGGAATTTCGCCTACCCAAGTATAGTCTTCTTCTGATTTGTATTCTACCCATTTTGCTCTAAACCTCGGCTTTTCGCAATTTAGATAAGGTATATTTAGTCGAAGTTCTCCATTTTCACTTACAACATCTTTCAAAGGCAAAATTGAAATAGTATAATTTGAGCTATTCGAACCAGAATTGGTCAATTTGTCGTAAAGCGTTTTTTGCTTATTTGACATTTGAATTGGATTTTCAGCCATCTCAATAAAATATTTTTGAGAAAAGCCATTTGTTAAGGCAAACATACATATAAGTATGCTTGGAAATCTTTGCTTCATGATAAAAAAGAGTTTAAAAATGTTTGAAAAGAAAGAATTTTCGTATCTTTCACACGCTTTATTTTTGTGGAATAAAGAACCGTTTTGAAATAATTACTAACATTTACCTCATCGCTTTCATGTTTTTACCAAAAAGCGGTGTCTTTGTGATAGGTTTATTTATTTTAATTTCAGATAACGGTTGTGTTCACGCATACCCGCCGCCGTTGGGCTTTCGTGTGTGGGCTTTTGGCGGCGGGTTGGCGTGAACACGGTGTTCGGTGCTGCCTTTTTTTATTTTTTTATTTTTTGTGTTGAAGGTAATTTTCACACTCGACTGCAATAGATTTTGTGCATTTGATTTGAGGAATAATTTTATCATTTGAACAAAATCTAATGCAGATAAGTTGTTTAGTAACGAGTAAATTATAAACAGGTCGAATTGATTTTCAATAGATATAAAATTAATGAGTTACAAAATTTAATAACTTGGCGTAATTAAATTT
>JANMGN010000019.1:0-3006 GCA_031374645.1 Chitinophagales bacterium
CGATTTTGGAAAATCTCGAATAGTGCATCGAATAACAAAAGTACATAGCGAACCATCCTACACAAATTACAGCAATTTGTGAGAATAGATAAAAGGTCGTATCGCCTTCTTTTTCGACGTAAGCGATTTTTCCTGTTGAGCTATAAATAATCAACATGGAAAAAAGGGACAGTAAAATGACTATCATCCAGATAGTGCGGTCGCCTTTGAGTTCTGCTAAAATTCTATTTGTTAAGCTCATATTGAGAATATTAAGTATGTATGTGTTTTGGGCTAAATTTAATTGCTTTTCAAAACGATTTCTTTGAACTGATTTCCTCTATCTTCATAATTTTTGAATAAATCAAAACTAGCACAAGCGGGCGAAAGCAATATCGTTTTTTCTGTATTTTGAAGCGTTTTTGCAAAATTTATTGCCGAAACGACTGCACTTTCCATAGAATTTGTAGGAATAATTGGAATTCCAAAATCTTGAAAATAATTTATTATTGGCGTATTATCAACGCCCATACAAATTATTGCTTTTACTTTTTGACGTACCAAATCCGCTATTTGGTCGTAGTTATTGCCTTTGTCTTGTCCGCCAAGTATCAAAACAGTAGGTTTTTCCATTGCTCCAAGCGCATAAAAAACGCTATCTACATTGGTTGCTTTACTGTCATTTATGTACTCAATTCCGTCAAGTTCTGCGACCAATTCCAGACGATGCGCTACTGGACTGAATGTCTGCAAAGCCGATTGAATATGTTCCACTTTTCCGCCCATCAACAAAGCAGATTTTACTGCACAATACGCATTGAACCAATTGTGTTCGCCTTTGAGCTGCGTACCTTTTAGGTCAAATTCTAACTGATACTCTGGATAACGTAAAATACCAACATCAAAAAGACTTTTTTTAACTATTATCTTTTGTCCCTTCCCTTGGTATTTTGTCGCTAAAAAATTCGTAGTATTCTGATTGTCAGCATTATAAATGAAAAAATTAGTTTCCTTTTGTGATTGAGTAATTCTAAATTTTGAAGCAATATAATTATCTAAATTATATTCGTAACGGTCTAAATGGTCAGGCGTTATATTCAAAATCATAGCAATGTCTGGCGAAAAATCGTAACAATTATCCAATTGAAAACTTGAAATTTCTAAGATGTAAACAGCCTCCCTAAATCCCTCCGAAAAAGGGACTTTTTGAGTTGAAGCACTTCGTTCAGCTTCCATTTCTGTAGCTACTAATCTTGCAAAACTAAAACCAATATTTCCACCCACTTTGGCATCGAAACCGCATTTTTCAAACAAATGATAAGCGAGCGATGTGGTAGTAGTTTTTCCATTTGAACCTGTAATCGCTACTATTTTTTGTTTTGTAAAATGGCTTGCAAATTCTATTTCGCTCCATATTGGCGTTCCTTTCGCTTTTAAATCTTGGATTAATTGAACTTTATCAGGAATTCCAGGGCTTTTTATGACTAAATCTGCCGTCATTATTTTCTCAATAGAATGTCCATTTTCCTCAAAAGCAATGTCATTTGCTTCGAGTTCTGCTTTGTATTTATCTTGAATCTGTCCTTTATCTGATAAAAAAACGCTATAACCAAGGTATTTTGCCAACAAAGCTGCACCTGTACCCGATTCGCCTGCTCCCAAGATGCAAATAAAATTTCCTATTTTTTGCGTAGAATTATATGTGGTTTGGTTCATTTTTAATTTTTATACTCTACCTAATCTTCAACGTAATAATCGTAATTACGGCTAATAAAACGCCAATAATCCAAAAACGAGTTACTAAACGAGGTTCTGGTATTCCTTTTTTCTGATAATGATGGTGCAAAGGCGACATCAAAAGGATACGACGACCTTCTCCATATTTTTTCTTCGTGTATTTAAAATAACCTACTTGTACCATTACGGATAAATTTTCAGCTACAAAAATGCCACATAATATAGGTATTAAAAGTTCTTTTCTTATCAAAATCGCAATAACTGCAATAATTCCGCCCAAAGTCAAACTTCCCGTATCACCCATAAAAACTTTTGCTGGATAGGTATTGTACCACAAAAATCCGATACAAGCTCCGAGAAAACAGGACATAAAAATAACCAGTTCGGCAGTGTTTGGCAAATACAAAATATTGAGGTAATCAGCAAAAAATACGTTGGACGATACGTAAGCCAAAATAATCAAAGTAGCCCCGATGATGCCCGATGTCCCTGTCGCAAGTCCGTCTAATCCGTCTGTCAAATTCGCTGCATTGCTTACTGCTGTGACGACAAAAATAATCAACGGCACAAACAACAACCAAAGCCATTTTGACTTATCTAAACCAAAAAACTCTACAATTTTGCCATAATCTACTTCATTTCCTTTAAAAAAAGGCATATTTGTCAAAGGAGCTTTTACATAAACCATATCACGCTCTCGTCCCAAACGATCTTGTCCTTTTACTTTACTGACCACATCATAACCACAATTTTGCGCTTGTTGAGGTGTCATACGTACCACTACATCTTTGTGAAAAAGCATCACGCAACCAATAATTAGCCCCAAAATTACTTGTCCTAAAATCTTCCATCGTCCTGCTAATCCTTCTTTGTCTTTTTTAAAAACCTTTATGTAATCGTCTAAAAAACCAATACAACCAAGCCAAACTGTCGTCAGCAACATCAGTTGAATGTAAATATTATCCAAGCGAGCAAACAGCAAACAAGGTACTAAAATAGACAAAATGATAATGATACCACCCATCGTAGGTGTACCTTTTTTTTGCATTTGTCCTTCTAATCCCAAATCACGGACGATTTCGCCAATTTGCAACAATTGTAATCGCTCAATGATTCGACGACCTATCAAAAGTGAAATCACTAATGACAATATTATCGCCATTCCTGCACGAAACGTAATGTATTCAAATAGTCGTGCGCCAGGAATATGGTAGTTTTCGGATAAATAGTGAAATAGCGAATATAACATAATTTGGTTTTGTTTCGTGTTGGGGCGTACCCTTGCGGTCG
>JANMGN010000023.1:0-8338 GCA_031374645.1 Chitinophagales bacterium
GTATATCAAATTACCTCGTTTTTATGCTGATTTTGAAAACAACAACGGAAGCTCTTGCGCAAAAGATGTTGCTACTGAAATCGAAAAATTGAAAAAAGACAACGTAAAAGGTATCATATTAGATTTACGCAATAATGGTGGCGGTTCGCTTCGTGACGTGGTTACAATGTCTGGACTTTTTATAAAAGATGGTCCGATTGTACAAGTAAAAGGTCGTGAAATTCAGCCAGATATTTTGCGTGACTATGACAACAAAGTACAGTTTGAAAAACCACTTATTATTCTTGTAAATCAAGGTTCGGCTTCAGCTTCTGAGATTTTGGCAGCAGCATTACAAGATTACGGTCGTGCAGTGATTGTAGGTGCAAAGGGTACTTATGGCAAAGGAACAGTACAACGCTTTTTTGATTTAGATAGAGCAATTTCTGGAAGTAATGATTTGAAACCTCTCGGAGAAGTGAAACTGACTATTCAGAAATTTTACCGCATCAACGGAGGTTCTACACAATTGAAAGGTGTTACGCCTGATATTATTCTACCTGACAGCTACAATTATTTGAAGGTAGGAGAAGAGGAAAATGAATATCCAATGCCTTGGACAGAAATCGCAGCTGTGCCGTTTGAAAAATCAACGGCTATCAAAGATATGAAAAAATTACGTGACGCAAGCGAGGCTCGTGTAAAGAAAAATACTACTTTTAACATGATAGAGGAAAATGCGAAACGCATCAAAAAGCGTAAAGACATGACTAAATATCCGTTAGAATTGGATAAGTACAAGAAGTACGACCTTGAATTGACTGCCGAAGGTAAGAAATATGAAAATATGCTAAAAGAAATCGCTGAAATGGAAATTGAAAATCCAACAGTAGATAAAGCAAAAGTTCAGTCTGATTCGGTTTATATTGCACGCAACCAAGACTGGTTTAAAAACACTAAAAAAGATATTCAATTGTATGAAGGATTAAATGTAATGTACGATTTAATCCGTCAGCAAGGAGATATGACAAGCAAGAATTAAAAAATTTACTGTAAATAAATAAAAAACCTAATTTTTACTGTGGTAAAAATTAGGTTTTTTATTTATCGTCCTTACGCACACGGCTACAAAAAAGTCGAACCTGCGATTCTATAATCTTATAGATGAATTTCCTTAACGCAATAAACTTACTTCGCCGCTGAAATTTTTTGATTTCCCGTCAATAAATTCTACCACCACTTTATAAATATACAAATCTTGATTGGCAATTTGTCCTCTAAATGTACCTTGCCAGCCTTGTGCTTCATCGTTGGGACTGATGTCAATAGCACCAAAAACCTGATTGCCCCAACGGTCAAAAACCTGTAATTCTTTTATTTTTGAAACATCTACACCAGCAAAAATTGTGAACGCATCATTGTAACCATCATTATTAGGGGAAAAGTTTGTTGGTGCATAGACTTCTCTTTCAGATTTTACATAAATCCAAACAGCATCTTTCGCTTCACAACCATTTTTGTCAGTAATTGTAACTTTATACTCAATACTTTTGAGTGGTGTAATGCTTAGATTTGTCCCAGATAATTTGGCATCTGACCATTTTATTTCTTCATAATCTGCACTTACAATAGCTTGTATTTGAGTACTTTGCCCTAAATTTATGATTTGGTCATCACCCAAACGCACGTAAGATTCCTCTGGTTGATTTAAGTCTTTCACATTTTCCCAAATACAATTATTAGCATCTTTTACAACTAAATCGTAACGGTTACTTTTTAGTTTTGAAAAAATGTTTTCTTTTACAAAAGTCTGATTATCAATACTATACAAATAAGGAGCTGTTCCACCGTCCGTCATATTAAAGGTAATATTTCCACTGGCTTCGCCAAAACAACGTACATCTTGTACTTCTACAAATGTCCTTATCGGACTTGGATTTTTTAAAACAATACTGTCTATCAGCGTACAATTTTCATCGTTTGAAACGGTTACTTTATAGGTACTTGCATCAAGATTTTTAATCGTCGCATTCGTTGCTCCATTGCTCCAAATATAAGTCAAAGGAGCTTTTATATTTTTTACATCCGCTTCTAAAATAGCATTTTTATCGCCATTGCACTTAATAGGCGCAATCGTTTTTATACCTAAAAACGCATTTGGTGGACAAGAACAATAGCCTACTCCTGTCACAAAAATCGGCTTACAATTCGTACTTGTATTTTCTATTTTAAAATTATAAGTTTCGCCATCTTTTAAAGACGTACTCACAAACGAGCTGCCACTAATAGGACTTGAATTTATTGTATAAGTCCCTGATTTTCCGCCATTTATATCAAATGAGACTTGAAAATTCTTTTTATCTGCACTACACTCTACTTTCTGATTTTGAGCGATTAGAGCAGGTAAAACATCGACTGCAACTTCATTTTTTCCAGCAATTACCTGACCTTTACAACCAGGCGAACCACTTGTTTTGACAGAAATAAGTTTAAAAGTAGTACTATCAGGAGCAGCAAACATCACAGGATGCTGCAATGTATTTATGTTTAAAATCGCAACGTCTTTTTTGCCGTCATTATATAGAATATCAAAAAGAGGCGTACCAGTAAAAGTAAAATTAATATCCGCTGTTTCGCCTTTGCAAATTTCGGAAGCACCCGACATCATAGCAGTTGGTTCTTCTACAAAAGTAATCGCAACACTCAATTTTCCAAACTGCGTACAAGGACTTTGCAAATCAACCTTGCCTGTTCCGTCTTTCGAGCCAGCAACCGAAGTGATGTAATATGTCTTGGCATTTTGCATACCTACTTTTTTACTAAACTGCGGAAATGTATTGTAAGTCAACACTTTACCAATTTTTGTAGCATCGCCATCGTGCAAAATATAGCCTTGAACTTCACCCAAAACTAATTTTTCGTCTTGATTATAACTTGCCGTAGCAGCAAAACTTTCGCATATTACGATAGGAAAAGGATTTAAAGTTGCAGGTTGCGATTGCGCTCCACACGAGCAAGTATGTTTATCAGCAACAAAAAGTGTATCGCAAGCCTTCTTGTCCGTTATTTTCAAATTGAAAGATTGTCCATTCGAAATATTCTCACTTGTAAAAATACCTTTTTGAAATGTACCTTTTAGTCCAATTGATTGTAAAGTAGCAACATCTCCACCCGAGGTATTCAATACAATTTGATAAGAAGTATTCGCTGCATTACAAACGAAATTTTTGCTTTCTGCCTCTATTTTTGCAGGTGTTTTTATCCGAATAGTATCACTAAAAACCGCCGTGCAACCCATCGCATCTTTTATTTCTTTGACGTAAAAAGTACCCGTACTTTCTTTAAATATTAATTTTTTATCAATATTTAAAACATTGTTAAACGTAGAGTTACCATACGTTACTTCAAAAGGAGGCATGCCCGAAGGCGTGAGCGAAATATCTGTAATATCGTTGTTGCAAATCAAGGTATCGCCTTCAAGTTTGGCAGAAGGTGCTTTGTGAAAAACAATAGGAACACCAGCCGAAACGCCCAAACAAGGATCTGTAAAATCAATATCGCCATTTGCTTTTTTCTTGCCAACCACTGCCGCAATATAATAAGTAATATCTGTCATCAGTCCGCTTGAAAACGAGAACTCGGGCGTTGTATTTGTAGCAAAAATAGTTGCTAAATCGGGCGATTGCACGCTATGTAAGATGAAAACGAGTTTATCACTTGCATCTTTTGTTTCATCTTTATTATGAATAGCTTTTATAGGTAAATTTGCACAAGCATCTAAAGGTAAAGAGTTCATTGTACCTGCTTTTTTCAAACACTTACAATTGATAGAAGGGAAAAAATCTGCACTACCAATGATGCGTGAAACACAAAGATTGGAGCTTTCTTTAAAATCTGTTACCACGATTTTTGAAGGCTGACTAATGACAATTTCTTTGGTAATAATTTCTTTATTGGTCGAAAAATTCCAATTTTGAACACCATCTGTGTAGGTAACATCATAAGGAGCTTTTCCTGTAAAAGAAAAAGATAAAGTCGCTGTATCGCCATAGCAAACAACGCCACCGCCAATCAAAACAGAAGAAGGATTTTCGAGTAAAGCAACATCTATATTAAGCGTATCAAAGCAGTTTTTGTCACTTGTCGCACGCAAATAAATCGTTTGTGGCTGACAAATAGCTGGTGTTGTCAAATTTTTCAATGTACCTAAAAAAGCATCGTCTTTTTTTGTATAATATTGAAAAACAGTATTTTGTATATTATTTTTTTCTTTATATTTTATATTTTTAGTATCTAAACAGGTATTTTTACAAAAATAAGCATCATCTGTCAATGTCAAATCAGGCGATAAATTTACATTTACGTTTAAAAAAGCAGTATCTGAAACACAAGAATTTTGCGCAATCACTTGCACCTTTCCACCAGCTTGTGCAAAGTCAATTTTTACCTTATTTCCACTACCAATTATTTTTGCGCCAGCAGGTGCTTTCCAAGTGTAATTTGTAAATCTTGGATCAGTTTGCACTTCATAAATACTTGATAAACCAGCACAAATTTCAGTTTTTCCAACCAAATTTCCCAAAGTCGGCGATAAAGAAGGCAACGGTGCACCAATCTGAGCAGTTCCTCCAAATTCTATCTTGAAACCAACACTATTGTTAGAGATATTATCTAAAATAAGGTAATAATTTTTGCCAGCAGTAAGCGTAACCGTTTGATCAAATTCCAACTGCGCCATAGGATCACTAATACCAAAATCTGTAACAGGATTGCCTATGCCCGTAGGAACAAAAGGAGGCGCAAGTACCGCACCAATCCAGTTGCAAGCCATCACTTTTGAAGCCAAAGTATCGCAAGGACAAGCCTCAGAAAAAAGTACAAAATCGTAGTCCGCCGCTAAGTTGTTCGACGAAGCAGCAAACTTGAATGTACCAGAAGTAATTGCCGTAAATTTGAACCAATAGGTTTGATGAAGGGTATCTGAAAAGCAGCCAATCAAGCCACTGTTCGGCAGCGAGTAATCACTGACAGAAGGAATATTTTGTGTACTCTTATCTTTTAGAACTTGTGCATCAAAACAGCTAATAGACTGTGCATGAAGCAATTGCGAACAAAAAAGGAAGAGCAACGCAAGTAGGGACTTTTGCGTAGCAGAAATAATCATGGAATTTGGTATATGTTTTATTAGCTAAAAATGGTTGAGATTCTTAGCTTGTTTTTAGCAAAATTCATTTATAAAATACTCATTTCTTTACTATATAAACAGTTATTTTTTAGGAAATAACCTTGGGACGTTATAAGATATAGTGAGTAATACAAATATATTGCCTATTTTTTTGAATATATATAGATTAACGTTAAATGTTTATTTTTGTTTCAGTTACCTTGTAAATGATGTTTTGCGTGAACTTATAAAGCAAAATTTTAGTGGCTTTTTTAGTAAAAAAATAAAAATTTGTAATTGATGCAATAAAAAGATACTTTATTTAGTTTTACATTATATAAACACAATTTGATATTTATTTTTCAAATTAAAACCTCCTTTTTGTTATGGTACTACGCTACATTTATTATCAGTTTCGTAAAAAATTAAAATTTTCGACGTATGAGAACAATGGTCTTTTCGGTAGCGGCAATGTGTACATTTTTTCTCCCTACCACAGCTCTTTTCGCACAACAATGTCTTAATGGCAATTGTCTTAATGGTAAAGGTACGATGCAATTTGCAAGCGGTGCTAAGTACAGTGGCGACTTCAAAAATGGTTTGATGGACGGTCAAGGTATTTTGTATTTTACCAGTGGTGATAAGTACCTTGGCGATTTCAAAAATCAGTACCGTGAAGGCGATGGCAAATATGTATTTGCCAATGGCGATGAATTTAAGGGCAAATTTAAAAAAAATAAGATGTCTGGCGAAGGTACGCTCAAATATTCAAATGGAAATCGTTACGAAGGTATTTTTAACAACGATAAACCAAACGGGCAAGGCACACTTATTTTAGAAGATGGCACTCGCCAATCTGGTATTTTTGTTGACGGAAAATTACCTACACAACAAGAAGTAATCCGAGAAACTGTTACTACCGCAAAAAAAATTCGCAATTGCAACGAGGAATATTGTAACGATTGCCAAGGAGAATACAGCTATTCCGACGGCACGAAGTTTTTCGGAACATTTAAAAATGGCTATCCCGAAGGCGAGGGCACTGCACAATATGCCAATGGCGACAAATATGTAGGCGGTTGGAGCAATCACGCACCGCATGGCGAAGGTATTATGTATTACAAAAATGGTCGTGTTTATGGTGGTGTTTGGCAATATGGCACGCCTTTGAGAGAGTTGGAAAATATGAGCAAAATCCCGACTGAACATATCGAAACGGATAACAGCAATGAGGTAAAAATTTGGTCGCTAATAGTTGGTGTTGGTCGTTATGCGCACATGCCAGCTCTGAAATATGCTGATGACGATGCTTACCATTTTTATGCTTTTTTGAAAAGTCCAGAAGGTGGAGCATTGCCTGATAATCAGGTAAAAGTTTTGATAGACGAAGATGCAACACGTGATAATATCTTGAAAGCAATGCGTCAAGTATTTTTGAAAGCAGATGCAAATGACGTTGTAATGATGTATTTTTCTGGTCACGGTCTTGACGGCTCGTTTATTCCAGTGGATTATGACGGTTTTAACAATAAATTGCGACACGACGATGTGAAGGCAATTTTTAACGAAAGTAAAGCAAAACACAAAATTTGTATAGCAGATGCTTGTTTTTCGGGTAGTTTATATGCGTTGAAAGCTCCTGTCGATATACAATTAGAAAAATATTACACTGCTTTCAATAAAACACAAGGCGGAATGGCTCTAATAATGTCTTCTAAAAGTGAAGAATATTCTTTGGAAGACCACGGTTTGAGAAGCGGAATTTTTAGTCATTATCTTATCAGAGGCTTAAAAGGAGAAGCGGATAAAAATAAAAATAAAATTGTAACCGTAAAAGAGTTACACGATTTTATCCAAAAATCCGTAAAAAATTATACCGCAGGGGCGCAAAATCCTACAATTTCAGGTAATTATGACCCCAATACACCTATTGGAGTGGTTCGGTAAAATGATTAAATTCATTGGAGAGTACAAATGGCGCAAATAAATATTATTTGCGCCATTTTTTTGTAAAAATTTATTTAAGCATTTTAAACCTTTTTTCTCTTCCAAGGTCATAGTACAATAATTAAAAATTACTTATGGCGATAAAAATACATATGTATTTTGTACAACTAAGTAGTTGGGCTAAAAAATTACCGATTATTTCTATACGCCTACTTATTTTATTGAAATCATTTTGTAAACCACATTAAAATTATTTTTAAAAATGAATAAAATTCTTAAAATTTCCGTTTTCGCTGCGTTTATCGCATTGGGTATTTCTACTACTACTTCTTGTAGAAAAGAAAAAATCGAAACTATCGTTGATAATTTGGCAACTGGACAAGATGTTGCCACTACGCAAGCCTTGATGGAGGACGACGAAGACGAAATCCTAAATGAGCAAGTCGCTGACGCACGTGGCGGCTGTGCCTTAGTAAAATTTCTTAAAACCAAAGGTACATTTCCTCAAACGATTACCGTAGAATACCCAGCTACGGGTTGTGTGGATAAAAAAGGACGTACTCGCACTGGCTTATTAACCGTCGAAGTTTCGGCAGATCCTAAGCTAAAAGGTGCTGTAATCGTAGTTGTTCCTACGAATTTTACCATAGACGGCATAAAAGTAGAAGGTACACGCACTTGGACAAACAATGGCAAAGATGCGATTGGTAACAAAAATCTTACTCGTATTGTTAAAGGTGGAAAACTAACATTTCCGAACGGAAAAGTAGCGACTTTTGAAGCGAACGAAACGCTAAAACAAATCGCTGGTGCAGCTACTGCTGACGAAAAATCAGACGATGTTATCGAAATCACAGGTACAAGAGCAGGTGTAAACAGAAATGGAAAGGCTTATTCGGCTGAAATAACTACAAAATTAATAAAGAATTTTTCTTGCGCTCATGTAGTTAGCGGCGTTGTGACTATTACGAATGACACTTCGAGCCGTTCTATTGATTTTGGCAACGGTACTTGTGACGATAAGGCAACAGTAACCTTAGCAAATGGAACTACAAAGGAAGTTACTTTGAAAAAATGGTGGTAACAGGAGAATTTAATTTTCTATAAAATTAATGAATAGAAAAAGGCAGACGATTGTTAGAATCTTCTGCCTTTTTTCTATTTTTTTAAATCGTTTTACTAAGAACGACGATTAGCAAATACATTGCGAGCGAAAAGGATTTTACCTTTCCAGTAGTCAGTTTGAGT
>JANMGN010000048.1:0-1554 GCA_031374645.1 Chitinophagales bacterium
GTCACAACGAGGTGCGGCTGCACCGCAGTTGTACAAAGTGCGGCTATCGCCAGCCCTTCGTACAACTACGGTTTTGTGAAATTGAAAAACCTTTTCACTATCGTTCAAAATTTTTCAACTTCACAAAGCCGCACCTCGTTGGGTGCAAGGCTAACAGACACTACTCACAGACTGACAAATTCAAAATAAAGGAAAAATGAAAATAGTTTTTATAATAATTGGACTGATAGTTTTAGCAATTGCAGTATTTGCTATTTACAGACTTGTAACTGTTAAACGACAGAACAACAAACTTAACGCAGAACGCTTTGACAGAGTTAAAGAACTATACGACAAACTTGAAAGTGGACAAGAAATTACAGAAAATGACGTATTGCCTTTTGCTAAAAACATAATGACAAGACAAACAGCATTTCAACTCTTAGCCGACCACGACAAGACAAATCTTTTTCCTAAGGAATTCAATAATTTAATTTCAGGTGCTGAAAGCAATCTTGTAAATTGGTTAGAATTTCCTACTGAACTTGCCGCTTGTCCTGACGAAATGGAACATATTAAACGTGTAACCTTTGACTTTGACGGGCAAAATAACTTTGTTCATTATGAAGTTTTTAAATGTAGAGTGAACGAACCACATTGGGCTGCAAAAAACGGATGGTTTTTAGGTGTAGTTGGACCATATTTTAACGACAGCAAACCTTACGACTTTCCACAAGCGACTTTTAGCAGAGTAAGTAGTACGATAGACAAAGTAAAGCCAGACGAAGAAGCAAAATGGGTTCACGAAAACATTGCAAACAGAAGATAGAAAAAAGCCCAGCCACCAACATGGGTTTGCCAAAATTGGGGCATTTGTACTAACATGAACATTTGTACTTCTAAACCCCAACTTCGGCAAGCCCAAAAACGTTATGTGCCATTTTACAGAACCACTAACATCCAAAAAATAATGACATTAGAAACTGGAAAAATATTAGCAAAAAATGACCCTATTCTTGAAAAGATAATTCTTCAAATTCCAAAGCCTGTAATAGAGTCAACAAACGATGTTTTTCACGACTTATTAAGTTGTATTATTGAGCAACAAATCCATTACAGAAGTACCAAAAGAATTTTTGCAAAAGCATTAGAGAGGGCTTCAATTGACCATTTGAGATTAGATAATTTTCATTTGATTGAAAAACACGCTTTGAGTCAAATCAAATTAGCAATGGGCAAATTTGAAACTATGATGTCTTTTCTTGAATATTGGAACAACAATACAAAAGATTTTAGTACACTTGCTGATGAAGAAGTAATCGTTGAATTATCTTCTATTAAAGGAATTGGAAAATGGACAATTGATATGATTTTATTATATACTTTGAATAGACCGAATATTTTTCCTTACGATGATTTTCATTTAAAGCAAATAATGGTTTCTTTGTACGGACTTAACGAAAAAGTAAAACTAAAAGCACAAATGTTGGCGATTGCAGAAAATTGGGGAGAGCATAAATCATTAGCTGTATTATATTTGTTGGCTTATAAAAAATACGGAACGGGACTATGAAA
>JANMGN010000058.1:0-3420 GCA_031374645.1 Chitinophagales bacterium
GTATTCTCAATACAAGCAGTCATCTGTCAAATATGGAGTTGAACGAGGCGACACTCAAACGCATAGATTATTTTTATGCCAAAGATTATTTGGTCAAAAAAGACATCTCTATTTTTTGGAATGCTTGGCGAAACATATAAAAATTAACCGACTTTTGCTTGGAAAGGATAACGTAAGCCCTTGTAAGATTTTAAAACGACTTTTACAGACCCTACCGAAAGCGGCGATTCTATCATCAACGGAATTTTGTTTGCATCATCGGAAGCCCAAATATTAACCTGTGAACCATCTTTAAAAACACGTCCATTGACCACTTGTGGCGAAAATTTTATCGTGTTGTATTTTCCCATATCACGCAAAGCAACATTCGGAACTTTTCCTTTATATTTCACATTTATCGGAAATTCCTCACGGTCTATAAAAAATCGCAACGGCAAAGCATCGCCTACTTTCATGGCAGAATAATCCAAATTTCGACAATAATAAATAAGCGAAACTAAATCGTGCATACAAGTAGATGTTACTAAATCTTTCTTTTTAGCATCAGTAGCGTAATCGCCACGATACGAAACTGCCTTGTGATTGGTTTGGTCAAAAACCACTTTATCATATAATTTATACTTGCCTTCCGCTACATCTCGCACAGAAATAACAGGCAACATACTATTTTTATCCAAATAAGTATCGTAATAATCCCGAACTTTAAAAAACCAATCGTAAGAATTGTAAGTCCTGCCGACCGCTTTCAGATGCCATTGATTACTCAATTCTTCTACCGAAAAAGTAACTTCGCCAGCCGCTACCCAAACAAAATTTACATTATAATACAATTTATAAGTCAGTTCTTCGCCATTTTGAAAAGTAGTATTTACACTATAACAAGGCTCAGGCTGTGGAATTGGTTGGCTTTTTTTGTCAGGAAAATAAACAAAAGAGGAGCAAACGACAAAAATAGCAACAAGGTTGAACGTAAAAAATGCCTTACGAAAAGCGTTCTTTGAAAAATAATGAAAAATGTTCATTTTGAAAAGTAGTTTTTTCTTAAAATAAAAAACAAACCAAAGAGCGCAGGAATAATAATATTGATTATCCAAAGCCCAAAAGTAGTTGCTAAAACGGATAACTCGTTTGCGTCGGAAAAGCCCCAAATATAGACGGCTGTTCCACCGCGAGCAAACAAGCCTGACACGGGAGGCAATGGCAGGCACGTTTGCAATAAAAATATCGTTGCGATACACGCGGCACTTATTCCTATTTCAGCGGGAATACACATAAATTGTAACACGCAAAAATATTGAAAGCTATACACCATATAACGCAAAATCGCCATCGAAAGTGCTTCGGAAAGCTGTCGTGTAGTGAATTTTTTTAAAACTTTAACGTGTTTTAACCAGCCTTTAACGAGCGTAAAAACAATTTGGAAGTATTTTTTTTCTGCAAAGCGTATCAATATTTTTTTTTCTAAAAAAAAATAAATACGTTTGAGAATATTGAGCAACAAATCGACATTATAAAAGAAAAAAAGAATGATGCAATAACCGACAAGACAAGCCGCCAAAAGAAGCAACAAAATATAATGTAAATCTGGAAAAAAAGTATCTAAGAAGAAATAAAGTCCAATAAATCCGCCACCTAAAATAGCCAATAATTGACTAAAACTGCCCAAAAGTGTAGTGAGGACAGTTTCTACGACTTTGTCTTTTGGTGTAAATAACAATCTTCCTCCGTATTCTCCAACTCTATTTGGCGTAAAAATCCCAATCGTTGCACCAGCTAAAACAGCTTTTAGAGCCGTCCAAATGGATAAATGTTCAAAAACATCTGCCAAACGTCGCCATTTCAAGGCTTCGATTAACCAATTAAAGGGCATCAGAAAAAATGCTACTATCAGCCAATAGGGATTACTTTTGGTAAGCTGATTTTGATACGATTGCCAAATGTCCTCACCGTTTTTTTTATAAAAAATTTCGTAGTATAAAAAAAAGGAAAACAGCAAAACAATAAAAATTTTTATAAAAACTTCAATCTTATGTAGTTTTTTTTCTGAAAATGAAGTCATTGATTTTTTAAATAAATGTGCGCTTTGCAACGTTTGGTAATCTTGATTTTATCTCAATAAAACTTTCGCAATTGCTGTCCGATACGCCATAATTGCAGGAATTAAGCCAGCCAAAAGACCAATACCAACTGCTGCGAAAAGTAAATAAATTTCTTCTGGTAAAAATCGATTAGCATCGAAAGTATAACGATACGCATTTTGCATTTGTCCAGCAATGATTTTCATAGCCAAATGACTGAAAATCAGACCAATAACACAACCCAATAAAGATAAAATAAATGCTTCAAACAGAATTAGAAAAAATAATTTTTGTTTAGATGCGCCCATAATACGCAAAAGCGAGAGTTCATATTTACGCTCTTTTAGGCTATTAAAAAGTGCTATAAAAATACTAATTCCGGACACCAAAATAATCACAATTGCCAAAACCCGAAGCGTTTTTTCGCCAACGCCCATCATACTATACAAGCGATTAAGCTCTATTGCAGGACTTGCGGCTTGCATATTTGTATTTTCATTGATATTTCGAGGCAAATTTAAGGCTTGAAAATTAGTTTTACTTCTATATCTCAACAAAAGTGATGTAATCATTTTTTCCTCAGTTTCGTGTTCCTCGTGCGCTTCCTCCTCGCTATGTTCATGTTCGTGAACCGCCCAAATACTTTCCAGCGGCGTTAAAATAAGTTCGTCAATTACTGCGCCAGTTGGTTCTAAAACTCCTACAACTTGGAATTTTTGCTCATGTTCGTGATCTAAACCGTCATTGACCAAACCATGATTACTTTTAAATGTATCGCCAATTTTTAGTTTCAAAATAGCTGCCACATTCGCACCAAGCGTTGCTTCGAGCGTTTTTTCAAAAAAACGACCTTCTTTTATTTTTGCATCATAAAGTGCTGAAAATGAAGCATTTGTACCAATTATTCGATGTCCTTGATAACTATCGCCCAGAGAAAGCGGAACAGCTGCTGAAAATAACGGATGATTAGGATTTAAAAATGGCTTTACCTCTTCGAGTTTTATATTTCCTGTCGGTGCATCTATATGGTACATCGCACACAAAATCAACTGCAAAGGACTTCCTTTTGCGCCAAGTACCAAGTCAATATTTGCTAAGTTTTTATCAAATTTTTCTTCCAATTGCTTATTTACAAGCAATAAAAGAGAAATAAGACCTGTTCCAAGTGCAAAAAGCAACAAACTCAAAATGGCATTGAGTGGCTTTTGAAAAATATTTTTAAAGCTAAATTTTAGCAAAATTTGTAAAGATTTTTATAGTTAGGCGTATAGAAATAATCGACATTTTTTTGTCGTTGAAAAAAAACATAAGTAACTGACCATAGGGAAGTTACGTTCTTATT
>JANMGN010000102.1:0-9513 GCA_031374645.1 Chitinophagales bacterium
GAATATTTACACCTGAAACGTTAGTATTTTCTTTGCTGTCCCATTCTGCTGTAATTAAATCATGCGCAGGATTTGGATAAATACTAAATGAATTTTTTAGATTCTGAGTATTTATTTGATAATTATTAGGACAATTAAACCTTTTAGTTGCTATTGAGCCAGTTGCCAACTTAGGTATTGCAGACCAGCATACCTTGTTTTCGTCATTATAAGCCTCTACTGTTACTTCATAGCATGGCGGTGTTTGTAATGGACTCCAAGTGGAATAGAAATACGGAGTCGTTGCTATACCACTTACTGTAGAATTTCCTTTCTTCACGGTATATTTGAGCTTTGTCGCACCTTTTGGCATGTTTTTCAAATAAAAACTAAATTGCCAATGACTCCCTTTACTTGTCCCATTTGGTCCTTTACCGTTCCAAGTTGATTGTAGCATTATGACGGGTACTTCGGTAGGCTGACCTAACCAAATCTTTTTTACATAGTCAAAGGTTGTATTATTACAAAGATCAGTTATTTTCAATGTAATAGTTTGTTCCCCCGATTGAGAACTTGCTTTAATCTCATATTGACCAGTTTCATTACCATTAGTTGTTGTTATTCTTTTTGTGATTCCCAAACCGCTACTTACTGAAATAACATACTTTAAATTATAACTTGATAGACTACCTGTTGCTGCTGCTCTATAGCCTTGTGGTAATGCTATAGCATAAGTAGCTGTACTTCCATTATTGCAGAGTATACTCGGTCCGTTTATCCAATCGAAGCTTGTGGGAAGAGAGTTAGGATTATTTAACAAGCAGCTATATTTAGGAATATTTTGATTAAGCTGTTCCAATGATCTTTGTGAAAAAACATTATTAATATCTACGAATTTGTCACATGTTTGAGTTCCCATTACACCGCCACAACAACAATCATGCTGAACACCAAGTGTGTGTCCAAGCTCATGAGCCATAACCTGGTCGGAGAACTCTCCGTAAGTAACAGCTGTCTGAATACTACACATTCCTATCGAACCATGACCGTTTTGTCCTTCTATAATATATAAAAAGTCTCCTTTCTTACATGGAGGCATATCTTTGTGACTTACTGGTTCGTTTGGATAATTTATCCAGTTTCCCGAACTGAAAATATTTAGTCCAGATTGTGGCTTATATATAGCCCCTACAGCCGCAATAAGATTATTGGCTGCCATGTCAGTTTTTATCATAGCCTTGTCAAATTCATCTTGTCCTTTACTTTTATCACATTCAGGGCAATATAATTGAACACCAGTTTCTACAAACCGTATTTCGTTTTGAGCGTACTTAGGCTCTGCAAATCCTGTACTGTTTAGAGCATTATTAGGACAAACTCTTTGTCCATTACTTAAAATAGGATTTTCTTTAACTATTTTTTGAGAGCAGCCTTCTCCTACTGGTGGATTAGGTGGTGGACTACCTCCTCTCGGAGTTCCCAATACAAAAACATCTTTATCTTCGATTATCTCACCAATATTGGGACGTTTAATTTCTGTATACCTTCCGTTTTTGTACCAAGAAATTTCTGTTATATCATCACTTGACAATATAGAAACATTATCGTATTCGCTTTCTAACTCTTTACCTTTATATGTACTAAGAGGTAAATCTTTTTTGGGTACTATTTTATAGCCACCTTCTTGTAATTTAGGTATATATAGCACATAGTTATCAGTTCTGTTATCATATATCTTAAAGTTAAAAGTAATAGGCTCAGTCTGACTGTCTTGCAACAAGATTGTAAGTTGCCCTCCTTCTGGTTTACTGCTAAGATAAGCGTTTAGAAATTGATGATTAAGTTCTATTACAGAAAAGCCCTCTTCGTACTTTGCGCTAATAAGTGTTTTTATTTGAGTACTAACCTCTGCTTTTTTTACATATAGTGTATCTTGTGCTTGCGCTAAATAAGAGCAAAATACAATAGTGAGAAGAGTTAAATAGAGGTTTTTTTTTATTTTTGTGAACATAATTTAAATCTGTTTGGTTAAAATATTAAAAATAAAGGTGCGTTCTCCTTATATTACTTATTTTACACAAGAGGTACCTGGAAGACCCAACAAGTAAATAAATAAATAAAGTGAACGCACCCTTACCAAACAGCAAAAGTGCATTCTACTCCTATTTACTCATGTTACTTGTTAGAAAATTTCCAGGTTTTCTTATGAAACATAAGCTCTTTTAAGCAGAAACAGTATTTTAAGCAAAAAATATTAACTTTTAATAATTTTTGCTGTGACTAAACTAAGAGACAACTAAATACATGTATTAAGTAGGCTTGTAGAAATAATTGATATTTTTGGACGTTGTAAAAATAATATAAGTAACTGCCTGCAAGGAAACTACGTTATTTTTTACAACTGCACTCTTTAAAAAACATCAGTTATTTTAGTACAACTAATTATATGTTATAACGCAACAAATATAAAGATAAAATTTTACTTTACCAATTTTTTTTTAGTTAAACTTATTATTTTTAGTCGAATAAATTTGACATAACCATAATCACTATCTTTTACCTCGTTTGGTTTTTTTCATGAAACAAAGCTCTGCCACCTTGCTTCACTATTTACAACTAACAAAAGCCTAAAATCCACCGCAACTTGCCGAATCAATATTTTTTTTTAATTTTGCGAAATTAAATCCTATACATAAACGAATAACGTCTATTTTCTATGAAAAAAACACTCTTTTTTTTACTACTATTCCATACTGCGCTTTATGGGCAAGAAGCATTTTTGAAACGCAATGGATTTTCACTGCTGAAAACTTATGCGGAACGAGATACGATGGAGTTTATTGTAAGCGATACCGTATTTCAAACACAAAAACCAGTAGTGATATTTGTGCAAGGTTCGGGTGCTTTGCCTTTGTTTTACAGTAGAAAATCTAAGCAAGATACTTTGTTTTTTGTGCCTGTGGATTTTAAAAAGTACAGCGAAAAATGTCGTTTTGTCTTTATCAAAAAGAAAATGACCTCCATCATAGACGATTACGATAAGGATTATTTTACAAATGAAAATACTTCAAAAGCGTTTTTAGAAAATAATGTATTGGAAAAACGAGTGGCTGCGGTCGATGTGGTGATAAAGTATTTGGCAAAGCAAAAATGGGTAAGCGATGTTTATGTGGTCGGACATTCGGAAGGGTACAGAGTGGCTGCGAATGTTGCTAAAATAAGCAAAAATATCAAAAAAGTGGTTTGTATGTCTGCAAATCCTTTTAATCGTTGCTTGCAGTTTAGAATGGAGGAGCGTATAAAAGGTTTTCAAGGCTTGGTAAATGATACGATTATGAACCAAAATGTAGATTCTTTGCACAATTTTTTCTTGATTTTACCGAAATTAGAATTTGATAAAAATCAGCAATATGAAGCTGCATTTTTTAAAAACGAAATGACTTACAACTATAATTTTGCTATTTTTGATTTGCTTAAAGTTAAAATTCCAATTTTAATAACTTACGGAACAAAGGATATTGGCTCATTGGATAATGATTTAGTCCCTTATTTTTTTACACAACAAAAGAAAACAAATCTTAGTATAAAAGTATATCCCAATTTGGAACACAATTATTTGTTGCTTGATAAAGAAGGGAACATAAAGGAAAGGCACTGGGAAGATGTTTTTGAAGATGTGATGGATTGGTTGTTTGAGAAAGGGAAATAAAAAAAATCGGCAGCGAAAAACACTGCCGATTTTTTTTTTACAATATATTGATAATGAGCTTATTATATTTAAAAATTAGTATTTAAAAATTATTCATTATTCATTATAAATTATTCATTATTTTAATGCGCATCTTCTTCATGCACCTCATCACAATGATACGAACCTTTGCGGGCAGGCTTAGGAACGGCTTGTGTAGCATCGCCACTTTTCTTTGCTATAATCATTTTTTGGATAATGCGCTCCCGTTCTTTGCGAAGATTATCTCGTTTTTGAGCATCTTCACTGAGGTCAAAAAACTTAATACCATCTACAAAAGTCATTTCTGCTTTCGCATAAACACTCAAAGGATTGCTGCTCCAAAGTACAATATCCGCATCTTTTCCTACTTTTATACTTCCTACACGATTATCCACGTGAAGCAATTTTGCAGGATTTAGCGTAACCATTTTCCAGGCTTCTTCTTCGCTCATGCCGCCATATTCTATTGTTTTTGCTGCTTCTTGATTGAGGCGACGTGACATTTCAGCGTCATCTGAGTTGATTGCGGTCACTACGCCTTGCTCGTGCATCACAGCTGCATTGTGCGGAATTGCACTATAAACTTCGTATTTGTAATCCCACCAATCCGAAAAAGATGAACCGCCAACGCCATGCGCTGCCATCTTATCCGCTACTTTGTAACCTTCCAAAATATGGGTAAAAGTATTGATGCGAAACTTATGGCGTTCGGCTAATTTTATCAACATATTTATCTCACTTTGCACATAAGAGTGACACGTTACGAAGCGTTTTTTCTCCAAAATCTCTAAAATAGTTTCTATATCAAGGTCACGACGGTATGGTTTTCCGCTTGCTTTTACTTTTGCATACTCTTCTGCACGGGTAAAATAATCCTCATAAACTTGCTCAACGCCCATACGAGTTTGCGGATAACGAGTGCGTGAATTATCGCCCCAATTAGATGATTTTACGTTTTCGCCCAAGGCAAATTTAATGAAACCGTCCCAATTTTCTACTTTCATAAGCTCAGGTGTGTAGCCCCATTTTAGCTTTATGAGTTGCGTTTGACCACCAATCGGGTTTGCCGAACCGTGCAAAAGATGTGATGCAGTCACACCACCAGCCAAATTCCTATAAATATTGATGTCTTCCGAATTGACAACATCTCCGATGCGCACCTCTGCTGAACTCTCTTGCGAGCCTTCATTGACACCTCTTGAAATAGCAATATGCGAGTGTTCGTCTAAGATACCTGCGGTCAAATATTTTTCAGTGCCATCTATTGTAGCGACCTGCATGGCACGTATTCCTTTTCCGATTTGAGTTATTTTTCCGTTCTGTACCAAAACGTCTGTATTTTGCAAAATACCATCTTTTTCATTTGTCCAAACGGTTGCGTTTTGGATTAAATACGTGTTTGTTTTAGGTAAAATAGCGTTGCCAAAAGCCATCGCAGGGTATGTAATATCACCTACGATATTTTCTTTTTTGTCCTCTGCTTTTTTAGGTGTTTCAAGCGGCGAATCCATAATTTTTTTAGCTGTCCACGAAAGCCAATTTGCGTTTGCATCTTGTCCATTTCCTGCCCAATTATTTCCTAAAACACCACTCAGACGAGTAAAATTTTTAGCATCATTTTCAGGTGAAAAATTAATGGTAATAGTTCCATTTCCAAGCGAAAAATCAGATTTTACCTTAGTAGTGTCATTGAAAAGGTAATTTAATTCTGGTTTTTCAGCATTGCCAGACATGGTAAATTTGTAGGTTTTAGCGGCTATTTTTAGTTCATAAGTTCCCAATAAATTAGGCACTGAAATAGAGCTGATAACGTTATTTTTACCATTGACCCAATTCTCATAAATCTTAGTTTCTTTTCCAAAAATAGCACCCGAAGTGATGATAAAATTGGCAATTTTCCCATTTTCCAAAGTACCCAATTGTGCCGAAACACCAGCCAATTCCGCAGGTATTTGTGTCAATGCTTTCAAGGCTTGATTTTCAGAAAGTCCGTTCTCAATTGCCTTGCGAACTGCGCCCCAAAAGTCTTTTTTTTCTTTTAAACCAGAAGAAGTTAAAGCAAAATTTACGCCTGATTTTTCTAAACGACCAGCATTACTTGCCGCCAATTCCCAGTGTTTTAAGTCCGCAAAATCTGCTTGCAAAGCATCATAAGGATCTTCGACATCGTAAGCATCTGGAAACTTTACAGGTACAATAAGCGAAACGCCTGTCGCTTTTATTTCAGACAAACGCTTGTATTCGTCGCCTGTACTTTTTATAATATAATTTTGGTTAAATTCTTTGCCCATTTTGTTGGCTCTCAGAATTTCGAGCATACCGCCTACGGCAAAAATTTGCGGCAAAGCCAAATTCGTATTCCAAGCATCGAGCGAGGCATTGTATTCTTCTTTTTGTGTTTTGTACCAATCCGCATCTAAATACGTTTGGTGCAAAAGCGCAATGCAACCCATAAGCGAAGTAGGGTAGTCCATCGTAGAAGTTCCTTTGCTAAAAGAAAAAGCGTTTGCCGCCGTTGCTTTTACGACTTGCTCATGCTCTCGACCTTCGCCCAAAGTAACCACAATTGCGGTTCCACGAGCGATGCCGTCCATGCGCTGACTTAGTGTAGCACCAAAACCTACACTACGCAAATCTTTAGCTTTTTCGTTGTTAATCGTAAAATTTTCGTTGGCACGAAATTCCGATTTTAAGGCTTCATTCCAAGAAAATGCACCCTTTTTGTTGGTCGTCATTTGCGGACGCTGTTGCGGAGAAATGCCTTCCGCTTTTGGCTCAGGCATACCATAATCGCTGTAAATATCTATAAATGAAGGATATATATATTTACCTTTTAAATCATTGACTACTGCGCCACTCGGAATTGAGACGCCTTTTCCGACCGCTTCTATTTTTCCATTTTTGATGATTAAAGTAGCGTTTTCGATTTTTTCCGAAGCTGATTTTACAATCGTAGCATTTGTAAAAGCATACCAATTGTCCCGTTTATCTGCAGGCCCATTGTTTGGAAAAGTTTGTTGCGCTGTTATTTTTATTGTAAAAATAAAAAGCGTGAGTAGTAAAATTGTTTTTTTCATATTGTGTGATGACGTTTTATTCTAAATTGAAGTAGCTGAAGTAAGTGCTTCTTGTAGAATTAGCGAAGTAACCTCTGCCTTATCGGATCTTGCTCAATAACGGTAAATTTGTCCTGAAACTCAAAACTTTTCGATTTTAGTAGTTCTAATAGAATATTGGCAACGTCAATTGGATTGAAACCTTTGTGTCTAAAATAAATAACTGATGGAGGAGCTTCTTTTTGGTATTTAAAAATTAATTCGCCGTAATCGCTATCAAAGGTTAATATGATGAGTTGTTGCTCTACAGCGATTTGTAAAGCCTTTTCGTCGCTTATTCCTGAGTGAGATTCACAAATACTTAGGACTTCGTACCCTTGTTTCTTTAACAAGGCGATACTCGGAAATGGAAAATTTTCATTTGCTAAAAACATAATTATGCGACTCTACGAAGTGGAAAATACAATTCACAACGGATACATTCTCCAAGATAATCAAAGACAGCTGTCAAGTTTTCGTTGCTCAAATTAGGATAACTTTCTAAGATCATTTGATTAGACCAGCCGTTTTTATATAGCTCTAAAAGGAGTTCCACGGAAATACGAGTACCTTTAATGACAGGTTTTCCTAACAATACTGATGTATCTGAATGTATATGCTGTTTCCAATTCATTATATTACTTAATTTTTTTGTAAAATTACATTAAAAAAAATAATCAAACAAGTATTATTTATAAAAATGTAGCTACGCAGGCGTACAGAAGTAATCAATAATTTTTTTGGCGTTATAAAATAACATAAGTAACTGACTAAAACGAAGTTACGTTGTTATTTTACAACGACTTCCCTTAAAAAAAATTATGATTATTTTAGCCCAACTACTTATGTATAAGATTAAAACGAAGTTTTAATAAAATTAGTGAAATTGGCTTCGCCGAATCACAGATTTCGTTTTAATTTTCTCAAAACCACGATTAGTGAAATTGGCTGCGCCGAACTTACGTTTCAATAATTAGATAAAATTGGCTTTGCCAAACTGATGTTTCGTGTTACAAAAACCTTGTTATATTAGTAAGGATTTATATAAATATTTGATTATCAATCATTCATTAACCCTAACTTTTTCCCATTCTTTTCTGGAAGAAAAATATACCAAATAAGCAAAAAGTAAGTATTCTGGCGCACGATTCAGGTAACTATAAACGACAAAAAGCAATGCTATAAAGATACTGAAAAAAAACTGAAATCGCACTGCTTTTCTACGATTAAAAAAACTGCACAATACTGAGCGCAACATCAAACCGCCATCAAGTGGAAAAGCGGGTATCAAATTAAAAGCTGCTATGATGATATTTAGCCACATCAATCGCTCGAAAAAAGCATTTCCGACACTAAAAAGTTGATCTTCTATGCCTATATAAGTTACGCTCGAAGGCGTAAATAGTCTTAATCCAATAAAAAGAAGTGCTGCAATCATGAAATTTGTCAAAGGACCAGCGAAAGCGATTGTGAACTCTTGCAATGGTCTTACCAATTTTTGTTCAAAAACGGCTGCTCCTCCGATAGGCAATAAAATAATTTCTTTCGTTTTTACACCATGAAAAGCTGCCGCCGCAGCGTGTCCCAATTCATGCAACAAAATACAAGTAAAAATCGCTACAATAAATGCAGAGTGTAAAAAAATCGCTTCTTTACTCGCATTTTGATACCAAGCTGACCCTGCTACATACAGTATCAACAAGCTAAAACTCCAATGAATTTTCAACGGAATTTGGTATATTTTTATCAATTGAAAGGTGTATTTCATTTTTATTTATTTGCTAAAACAAGATATTATATAAAGCTACTCTCTCGTAAAACCTGCTTGAATCCAACGCATATTCAGTCCAATTCGTTTCGCATCGGGCGTTGTCCAAGTGTAAGCAATTGCTTTTTCTCTGCCTTCTTCATAAAAAGCAAGTTTTAAAACTGGTACATCTTTGCCATAAATTACTTGTGACAATTCTACAAAATACTTGGTTTTTTCGCCCTCTCTGGTCACGAGTTGTACCCGCTGCCCTTTATCGTACAGGCGCAAATCTTTCATCGTGAGCCACTCGTCTTTTTCGCCTTTCGGCAACTCCACCTCATGATTATCGCCTTTTCTGATGATAAACCAACCTTTGTAAAAAGCGCATTTTTGTAATTTGTGGTGTATGTGCGCAGGATTTCCAAAAATCCGTTTTCCATCTTTGGTGAACATTTCGTCCCGTATCCAAATTTCATTTTCACGCAACTGCAAACTATCCGTAACACGGACTTCTCCGCCCAATCTTTTTGACACAAAAGAGCAAGCATTGTCTTTCATGTAACCATAAAAAGTGCTGCCTAAACGTTTCCAATATACCTCGCAACCTGTGACAGTTTTGAGTTGTGCAGGAGTTATTTTGGCTAAGGAATCCTTTTGATAAGAGGAAAAATACTTTTTTTCATTTTCAATCGCAACAAATTGATAAATATCCAAACGAATGGCTTTTTCCTTTTTGTCCATCGTAAAATTATAAATCCGCTGACGATAAACCATCTTCGGGTCGCCATCCATGTATTGCTGTACCCAAAAAACATTTTCGCCCAGCGCAGGCATAGCTGTCCTTTTAAAAATAGAATGAATACGCTCATGCGCTAAGGAATCGGGCGTTTTTGCTTCTTTTTCGTCCAAATACTGTACGTGATTATCAAATTCGCCTTCAAACCACGTCAGCATCGTTT
>JANMGN010000112.1:0-17380 GCA_031374645.1 Chitinophagales bacterium
GGTCGCCCAATGTCACGATTGCAAAATATGATTGGCAGTGTGATGGCAGGCGTAGTGTAGGGCGACCGCAAGGGTACGCCTACCGTATATCTTTTTTTCCATTCTTACGTATATTTGTTTTTATTATTTAATCTTTTAAACTTTTTTAAAATGGCTTTAATTAATTGTAAAGAGTGTGGTCGTGAAGCGAGCGACAGCATCAAAAATTGTATTCACTGTGGATATTCTATGGATAGCAAAGTAGAAATGCAGTTTCCTGAATTGCCCAGCAATTTAGATATTGGTAAGCAAATTGTGAATTGGGCGCAAGATGCAGCTTTTCAAGGTTTCTATGATGGACAAGAAAATACTAATACAGTCTTAAACTCGGGTAATGCGGTTGTAATACAACATACTCATGGTTTGCGTATTATGAACGGATTTTTAGCTTTGACAAAAGTTGATATTCATCATTCGCAGGTAATTAGTATTTACAAAACGAATAGCACCGAAATTGCAAAAGTCGATAAATCCCTGATAGGACGTGCTTTGGTTGGCGGTTTAATACTGGGACCAGTTGGTGCAATATTGGGCGGTATTTCGTCAATCGGTGGTAAAGAAAAATTACAAACAAAACATTATTTGATTGTAAATTATTGGGATACAGCTACACAAAAGGCACAGACAATTTTGATTAGTGGCGATAATGTAAAAATTCAGCTTTTTATAAGACGTTGGGAAAAAGAGAAAAATATAAATAGTGTTACGGGTAGAGTAGCTGGTACGGAGAGTAATAATGCAAAAACGAGTAAAGGTTGCTTTAAGTTCTTTTTATGGTTTGTTGTAGCGTGTGTAGTGTTGTTAATAATTGGTAGTATTATTGGATCGACAGAAGAAAAACCAAAAGCTGCATCTGCACCAGTGCAGACTACACTCCAAAAGAAAAGTGTATCAGAAATTTGTGGTTTTACTATTTCTGAAATCACGACAAAAGGTAATAATTTGTACTATAATGTAAGTGGTTATGATGCTACAAGTGTTGCTGATGCCACTTGTTTGAAAAATTATATCCTTAATAATAGCAAACCTACGCAAGGGCTAACGGTACATTTTATGGATAATATGCCTGATTTTCGCCCACAAGGTACGGGTATGTATGGTAGTACAAGTGCTATGAAAAAGGTAATTTTGCAATGTGTCACAATAGGGAGTGAGTTTGAGTTTTATTTTGACCCATTGGGCTATGGTACTTTTGCGCAGCCGCAATAATTTTTTTTACAAATAATTTGCACTTCTCGTTTTTTACCGTATCTTTGTGGTGCAGAATTAGTTATTACGAAAACTTAAAGGTGTTTTCAAAGAAAAAAATTTAAGATTTAACTGGCGGAGCGTTTTGGAGACGTATCTTTCCTTGTGCCTTTATTAGGTAATGACTGTTCTGCAGCCGCCAGTTTTTTATTCAACACTTTATAATTTTTTTAAAATGCAGAACAGTAAAAAAAATGAACTCCAAAAATTTGAGTTCAATTCTCATCAATTTAGAATTATCGTAGAAAACGATAAACTACTCTTCCTTGCTACTGATATTGCCCGTTTATTGGGTTATAAGCGTCCGCAAGACTTAATTGAAAAAGTACACATATCACAGAAGCTGAAGGAGGAAATCGCTCTATCAGGTCAAAATCGTGAAGTTTGGCTATTTACTGAGGGCGGTTTTTACGCTGCTCTACTGAAAAGTGGTAAAGAAGCTGCTTTATCTTTCCAGTTATACGTAACGGATACGGTATTACCATCTATTCGGAAAACGGGCGGTTATAACGCTGACAGGGTTCAAAACCCTGTCAGCGTTCCAAACCAAATGGAACTGAACCTACAACCGCACGAAACAATCCGAGTAATCCCCAACGAGCTGTATGAAGAACTGATGACGATAGAGAGCAAAGTAAAGCGCATGAAACTGATGAAACTGTATAAGGCTATTGCAGCGAAGGGGCAAACGCTATGATAGGCTTGGGTGCAAACGGACGTTTGCAAATAGAGACGCAGGGCGATGACGGATTGCATTGTTTTAGTATGAAAGCGATGGTACGGGTACTGGGATTGGCGATGAGTGCGGAAGTTGGGACATCTGATAGGGAAATGCTGGTGGTATATTGTGATTTGTTGGAGGCGATGTTGCCGAGTGAAGGTCAGTTGCAGTTGGAAGCCTTGGCGAAATCCTCTCCGAAAGGGAGGACTTGCCAACGTGCTGCACCCAACGAGAGTATGTGACGGTAGGGGCGTACCCTTGCGGTCGCCCAATGATACGGCAGTAATAGGATTTTGATTACAACGCAGGCAGGGTTTTGAACCCTGTCTGCGTTTTTTATTCGTGATGTTGGGCGACCGCAAGGGTCTTATTGTGATGCTGGGCGACCGCAAGGGTCGCCCCTACGACGGATGGACGCAAAAATCTGGACCGTTTGGGTTTGGAAATGGAGGTTGGAGGTCTTGCCAAGGTGTGAATGGGTCGGGTATTGCGTCTTGGTAGTCTTCGGTAATACTGGTAGAAAACGAAAGGTTATATACACGGAGGTCTGAGCGTGTTTCGCTGTCTTCGCTGCTTAGGAGTAACTCAGAGAAGTCATCGCCTTGTGTGAAAGCGATGTATTTTTTGAGTAGAGCAAGTATGTCGAGGTGTTCCAAGGCTTGTGCTTGGAAAGTAGGGTCATTTTTGGAGTGCGTACGTTCGTAAATTTTGAAAGCGATGCGTAGGTTGATGGTTGTATCTCCGAGGTTGGAATAGCGACCGAGCTGTTGCCAAGTGGTATTTCCGAAACTGAGGAGTACGCAAGGATACGATACTGGTGGTGTTTCTTGGTCGAGTTGCCCGAGGTCGAAGTCAAAGAAACGGATTTTTTCATCGGGCGCAACGTTTGCGTTGAGCGTATTGATGATGGATTGGATGTGTAGGAAAATTTGTTTCATAGTAATAAGCCCCACCTAAATCCTCCCCGAAAGGGAGGACTTGCAAACGTAGGGGCAAAACGTGGTTTGTTAATTGTTAGTTATATGATTTTTGACCAATCGAAAGCTGGCGACAGGTCTGTTTTGTCACGTCGAACGTTTGTGTGTGTGATTAGTGTGTATTTGTCAAAGACATTGAGGTCGTATTCGATGTTTTTTGTAGGATTTATGATGATGTTGTGTTTTTTAGCGAGGCTATTGATGAGCGTACGGAGTGCTGCGTACTGTTGTTCGCTGTATTTTTCCCAGTATTGGAAGCCACGGTATTTTGCTTCGTGGACTTCTCCTTTGTAGGGTTTGCCGTATTGGTCTGCAAAAGAACCATTTTGAAGTTTGGTTAGTGGACCTAAATTTGCAAGTTCGATGCCAATGGTGGTTTGCTCAAACTCGATGCGTCTTGGTACTCCTACCAGTCCGAATTGGTAGGCGTAGCCGTTGTCTTGCCAAAGTTCGTAGGTTTTGCCGTCACGGTCAATGATGTATTGTGTGCCGACAATAGCAGGGTCATCGATGAACCAGTCAATAGATGATTGGGCAGAGTAGCCCATGGTATGGTGTAGGCAAATTCTTTTTTTAGGGAAGTTGCCTTGAAAGTATTGTGATTTTGGAAACATGGTTTTTTTAATTAATAATGAAAAATTAAAATTTTTGAAAATTTTGGGGTTGGGAAAAAAAATTAAAATTTTTTTTGGGTGTTGGGCGACCGCAAGGGTACGCCCCTACAAGTTGGGCAATTTATTGTTTAGGAATTTGATACATTTTGCTTTTATTCGTTTGTTGAGTTCTTGGCTTTCGCCTATGAATTGACGTTTTGGCATATCAAAACCAGGTCCTCTACCAGCTTTTAAACCGTAATTGTGTACGGCTGCATAAGGTAGCGTGAATGTGAATTTTACACCGTTTGGTACAGCGACTGGTTTGGTTGCTTGTTGTTTGAGTTTTCCTGTTTCTACCAAAATAGCAACGCCATCAATGGCTTTCTTCTTTTTGTTTTTGGGCGTTTTCTTTTGTTTTGCAATGGGTTTCCAAGGGGTCAGTGAAGTGTCTGTAAATCCTTGGTCTCTAAAATTCCTACGGGCAAAATTTTTGCTTTCTACCAAAATGACCTCTTTGATGATTTCTTCTTTGATTTTTGGTAGCTGCTTTTGTAGGGTTTTGAAGAACTCGTAAGGGTTAAGGTTTTGATTGAATGTAGCCATTTTGGTAATTTTTTTGTTTTAGGATTTGACAAAACTAAAAAAAGTTGTATCTTTGTGGCGAAGCGAGTTTAGGAAAGTATGGAATGATAATCCACATGGACTTAAACTCGCTTTATTTATTTAATCAAGCCAGTAATTGCGTATAATTTAGCTACTTCGATGCCTTCTATCATAAGCATCTGAATGTTAAAGAAAAAATTTGTATTGTTCATTTCAAATAAATAATACAAAAATCTACTTACATCAGTTTTTGTAGGGTCGTTGTTTATCCCTTCTTTTACATATTTCAAATTTGGCATAACAAGTGGTAAATTAGCAATGATGCTGTCTTTGATGGCAGGTTCTGGGTGGAAATGCGCTATCATATTTTTAAGGTCATTGTTGGTTACGGTCACTTGCTTATCGGTATCGGGTAAATCAAACTTTGTTTTGGGTTCTACAAAATCTTTCTTTGCCATACTCTTCACATTTTCACGGTTGTCTTTTGCTCTTGTTAGTTCAGCTTTTTTGAAAATACTGTCCTTTGTGGCATTGTCCATATTAAAGTATGGATGTTGCTCGTCTATGAGGTTACCCGTTTCACCAACGTTTTGATTAAAACCTTTTGCTGGCGTAGGCACAACGTCAGGGATTTTAGTTGGCTCGCCATCGGTCTGTATCACTGTACAACGGCAGCCCCAACCGTTTGGCGGAAAATGTGTTTTCCAAAAATCGTCATTGATTGGTCTTATAAGCCCATCTAACGCCCAGTGTTCGTCACGTACTCTATCATCGCCAACGGTTTCGTATTGTAGATTTGGGTACAAATAAGCTGTACGTTTTATTTGTTGCCATTCATCTGCTGCGCTTGCAGCTTTATTTATCGCATCGGCTTCTACTTTCATGTACCTATTGTGCTGCTTTAAAATAGGTTCGGCGGCTTTGTCAAACTCTGCTTTGGTTACTTTTGTGCCGTCTTTGTTGTAAAGGATACGTTCCAAACTTGCGGTAAGAGCTTGTTGTTTTCCAGCGGCAAAATGAGAAACGTTTTGTTTCATTTTTTCAACCAATTCAAAATCTTTGAGGTTGTCTATTTTATCAAATTTACGACCGAGTCCCGATTCTGCTTGGTGTTGGAAACGGTCGTAATACTGGCGGTACATAGGCTCGTGCAAAGATTTGTCATTGTGGCGATTGTTGTAAATGTCATTTACAAAACCATCGACTACTTTTGTATCGAGTTTTTTGAGTACAGCATCAAAGTCGGCTAAGTTAATTTGTTCTTCGTGTGTGTCATTGGTGCAACATAGTTTGTAGTATTTGGCAACAGCACGAAGTTTTTGTTTAGGGCTTAGGACTTTTTTTTTAACTTTTTTTTTTCTCCTTTTTTTGGCGGCACAGTATCGTCTGTTTTTGGTTCGGGCAAATCTCCTGCTTTTGGTTTTGGAATACCGAAAGTTTCGTACCAGTAGGAGTTGCCAATTGGAACTTTATCAGCGACTTTTAAAGCGATTTTTAACTTGTCGTTAAGTGTGAGTGCTTCTTCATCTACAAATGACCATTCTCCGCCAAGAACGGGGTAGCCTATTTTGACTAAATAAGGCGTGAGTTTTTCGCTTAGGACACGGAGGATAAAAGCACGGTCGTCAGCGTGGATTTCTTCTTGCTCGTTTTCGTGTGTTTTGGATTGTGCGTAACCGCTACTTTTCGCCTCGGTAGTAGTCATGGTATTTCCGAGTATTGCAATACTGATTTCTTCATTGAGTGCTTCACGGAGTGTTTTGAAAATGTCATTGCCTTGTGAGCCTTGCGAGCTGAGGAAATCAATCTTTGCATCTTCGGGTGCAACGACATAACCAGCCGAGCCAGCTTTTGCAAGGGCTTCTTCTAAGATGCTGCGAGATTGTTCGTTGCGGTAGGTAGCCCAGCGGAGCGGCATACCGAATACTTCTGCGAACTCTACCCAGTCACCAAAATTGCCTCGTTTATAAATAACAAGTGGGCAGCATTTGAGTAATAAGCCGAGTTCTTCAGGTTCTCCGATTTCAATACAAACATCGCTAAAAGGTGGTTGCGTATAATCCACGCCATCAATGTCATATTCGTTTTTAGTAACCAAAGAAAAACGAGGTTTTACGTGCCTACGGTTGATAGGAATAGTGCGTGACGTTTGCATTTCGCCAGGTTCTTTCCATTGTAATTCTAAGAGCGAATGTCCCCAAAATTTAGCGTTCATGGTTTCCCGAAGGAAAAGTTCAAAAGCAGAAGTTTTGATTAGTTTTTTGACTTCTTCTACCTCTTGGTTTTTTTGGCGAAAAACCAATTTGGCGTTTGTAATTTTTACAATTCGCTTTTCAATGGTAGATGCGAGGTGTCCGTCAATCAAAATATTCTCATAAAGATTGTATAGGCTGTATCGTTGTTGATATACACCTTCGGCAGCATTGAGCGCATTGCGCCATGCTTGAATGTCTTGTGATTTTCTATATATAGGACGTACGTCCACCTTATTGACAACGACCGAGTATTTTTCGTTTCGGTTGGTAATACGAGACCATTCGATTACTGTTTTTACTGCAATGGATTTGACTGTATTTCTAAATTTATCAAAGTAGTTACTCATATTAACGCAAGTTTTATATTAGCCCTTTTGCGCCACTATTTGCGAGTGGCGATAAAGTATTCATCTTTTTAATAATCTCTTTATTTAAACAGTACCTAACACTTTGTAGGGCTATCAGAAGTAGTTATTCCGCTTAGGATTGCTACCAAAACCAATGTGAACTTGTGCGGTTGGTTTTTTGCGTTCTAAATCGGTGTATGTTTCATTTTTCATAATCGCCTTTAAAATATTTATGGCACGGTCGTAACGTGCTTTGCGGTCATCAATATCTTGCCCTGCTTGGCAACGAGCTGTAATGAAATATAAGGCAATGTCTGCACAAATATTTACGAGCATGGTATTGCGAGCTGCGCCTGTGGCTGTAAAAATATTATCCACCTCGAAAGAATCGAAGAGGTACATTCTTGCTTCTTGTATGGCGGCAGCGATGCCTGTATCAATAATCATATTATCGCTCCGAGTTATTTCGTGTAACTCTTCGGGCAGAATGAGTAAGTGCAAATCTTGAATGGTTACGAACATCTTAATATTTGTATTTGCTGCGTTTTGGAATACCTACCGTAATGGTAGCGGTTACTCTAAGTTTATTATTGATAAACCACCAGCCGCCTTCTGTTGCATCAGGACCATCGGCGTGTGCTTTCATGTTTGGTGCTACTGCTTTAAATTGTCCTTCTAACCTGATCATGTGCGGATTATTTTTTTCGTCTTCGTTGAAAACGAGTTTTCCCATTCTATTGAGTGGTTCAAGGTTTCCTTCGATACGAGAAAACTTGTCGGGTTTGTCACGGTCATCTGGAATCATAGGCATAGAGCCTAATTGTTTTTCAGCATCAGCAAGCGAAGGCAGCCACGTTTGTTCGTACCAAGGGTCTTGAAAACCATTGCACTCCACAACATTGTAAATTTGCGATTTACCAGCTACGTAGTTTTTTGCATCAAAATACCATTGTACAATTTTGTCATTTGTAGCTTGTTCCAAAAAGCAAGTGATGACATAATATATGCCTTCGAGTTCGCCAATTAAAATGAGCGATTTGAAACTATTGGTTTTTGTTTCTCGATTGCTATATGAGCCATCGCCGTAGGCAACCAAGAATTTGAACTTGCTCAATGGTGGTACTTTTGCCCATTTGAGTTCTTTGAACACTGTGCCTTCAACAATTGGATTGTTAAAATATTCTTTTTGAGCGGAAGCATAAGACATCTTAGAAAGCATATAATTTATGTTTTCCATGGTGTTTTTTGCCCAAGACGGTTTTCCTGTTTTATCCAAAATATTGATAATTTGGAAATCGTCCGCCATGCGAGATGCTTTGACAATGGTGCTTTCGGGCGATATGATATTGCCCAAAAAGATGATCCGTTTGTCTTTGTCAATACTGACGGTTGGAATAACGGCTTGCTCAATCCATCTCCATTTATTATCAATGCGCTCTTGATTGCGACACTCTTCGTCGGTGTCTATGTCATCAAAAAGAATTAGATTTGGTCTTACTTCTTCATTACGAGAACCACGAGGCGATTGTCCAGCACCAACGGCAAGGTATGACCATCCATCTTTGGTTATAAAATCTCCTGCTTGCCAGTGCCACGAACTTTTTTGTATTCCAAAATCATTGATGATGCGCTGGTTGCTGTCTAATTGTGCCATGATGGGCGTAATCAGCCTAATAGCACTGTCTTCATTGTTTGACACATACAATGTATTTCTGCATTTTTTATTGAATTTTAGGAAAAGGGGTAAAAATAAACCACCTATTACTGATTTTGCGTGTTCACGTGACCATGCCTGTACAGAGTAAATAGTATCGTTTTCAATTACTTTTTTCGCAAATTTCAATTGGAACTTGGCAAAAGGCGCAGAGCAGTACGAAGGGAAATAATACTGACAAAAGGCTTCAAAATTGTTGAGTAGTTTAACGATACGTTTTTGTTTATCGCCTTCGGGTTCATTGAAGGGAATATCGGTACTACGATGAATATTTTTGCGGTAGTCGTCCCAAAATTTTAACGCCTCCTTTTCTGTCATTTTAGCCATTACAATAAGTTTTTGATGAACGCATCTTGGAAATCAACGATTTTTTGGATTTCGGCAATGGGTACGAATTTTCTACAAAAATCATTGAACTTAGTAAAACTCGAAATATGGTCAGCGATAGAAGTTTCTCTTTCCAACTTGTCAATAGCAGTAGTGAGCATTATTAGCGTTTGCGATTCTTTGGAATCGGCAAAACGTTTGCCTTCTGGTCGCTCCATAATGCTTGCGTTAAAATCTTGCAATTGGATGTACAAAAATCTAATTTGCTCCTGTCTGGTCGCAATGAGCGACTGTTTGAGCATATCCCAGTTTTCCTTTTTTATCCACTTAGAAAGCGACTGTTCGCTGATTTCCACTTTGGCGGCGATTTCTTTTTGGGTAATGTTTTCTTTGAGAAAGAGAATTTTCGCCCAATCTTTTTTTTGCTCGTTGGTCATTTTTATAGCATATTAAATTTCGCAAAAATATAGGTAAAAAAAATAAGAAGCGAAAATGGTCGGTGCTAAACGTGTTAAGATGCGAGTTAAACAGGGAAGTATGCGAGTTAAACAGCGAGGTATGCGAGTTAAACAGCGAAGTATAGCGGTTAAACGTGTTAAGATGCGAGTTAAACAGGGAGGTATGCGAGTTAAACGTGTTAAGGTCGGTGTTTAACCGCTATCTTAACACGTTTAGCTCGTAGTGAATTTGGAGGATAATAAAATCGCCTTTATGTTTGCAGCGAAATCAGTACAGTACAAAACAACCCTAAAATTGGGATACATGGAAAAATTTAGAGTACACGATGAATCCTTGAATAGTTATGGATTTTGGCTTTTGACCGCAGGAGGTAACCTTGAAGATTTTTATAAAAATCCTTTGTGCCTTTGGAATCATACTTACGGCTGGTCTGATAAAAACGACATAATCTTACCAATAGGTATTTGGAAGGATATTGAAATTAAGAAAGACGGCTCTATTGAGATGACAGCAGAGTTAGATGAAGATGACGATTTTGCTTTGAAAATAAAAAAGAAGGTGGATAAGAAACACCTTCGGGCAACGAGTATTGGCGTGACGATATTGGAGTGGAGCGAAGACCCGAAATATTTAAAAGTTGGACAGACGAGACCAACGGTTGTGAAATGGAAACTGCGTGAAGTATCTATTGTAGATATTCCCAGCAATAAAAATGCTGTGATGTTAGGAGATACACAGGTAACGTTTTTTGACAAAACAGGTAATGTAATGAATTTTGGTAAGGGTAGCGAAAATAGCTTGCCTTTGCTATTGTCTAATAAAGAAAAAATTGATTCAACAATGGAATTAAAAGATGTCAATAAAATCTTAGGCTTGCCCGATACGGCAGGTTTGGCAGATGTACAAACGAAGCTATCGGCAGTGATGTCGGAGAATGTTACTTTGAAATCAGAAAATGATGAGTTCAAAAAAGCAGAAGAAGCAAAGGTTGTTGCGCTTGTAGAAACAACACTCAGCGAAGCAATCGTTGCGAAAAAAATTAACGAAACGCAAAAGGAAACATTCCGTGCGCTTTTAAAAGCTGATTTTGAAAATGGTAACAAGGCTTTGCAAGCTATGAATACGCAGGTTAGCCTTTCGGAAATCACAACAGGTGGCGAGCAAGGCAAAGGCGGTATGGTGCGTAATTCGCAAGGTATCTTGGTACTGAATGGTCAAACTTACAATGAGCTGACTAAAACAGACAAAGGTAGTGCTGTACTACGTCAGTTGAAAGTGACTGATGAGGCTGCTTTTTTGGAGTTCCAAAAAGGATAGACTAAACTATTGTAAGCGATAGAGCAAGATATAACCTAAATTATTTTATTTAAAAATAGAAATCATGGCTGGATTAAATCCTGAGTTTTGGCGGAACGCCATCAAAGAAAAATTATACGAGGAAGTTCCCTTTTTGACGAAATGTACGAACACTGATGAGTATGTCATCGGTGGTGTAGCGGTACATATTGTTCAAGCTGGTGGTTCTATGCCTGTACAGCGTAATCCTACTTATCCGTTGGCAATTAGCCAACGTCAGGATGGAGAGGTGTTTTATACTCTGAATAATTATGCGGTAGGTGCAGGGTTGATTACTGCTATCGAAGAGGCAGAAATTAATTACAGAAAAAAGGAATCCGTATTGCGGCAGTTTACAGGCGACATGAAAGATTTTGTTGCACGTGATACGCTGCGTTTATGGTCAGAAGGTTTGCCAGCAAGTAGCCGCATAGCAACGACTGGCGCAAGTGCCAGTTCAACTATTGCTTCTACGACTGGTCCTCGTAAAATGATTACTAAAAATGACATTTTGAAAGCTGCGACAATGTTGGATAATCAGCTGGTATCTTCTAATATGCGCTACTTATTGTTATCGCCAGACTTCCATGCACAACTTATGCAAGAGGATCAAACGTTTGCAACAGCATATCAGAGCCTTTTGAACCTCAAAACGAATGAGTTGCCACAATTGTATGGTTTTCAGATTATGAAATATACGAAGCCGATTGTTACGGATTCGGCAGGTACGGTAAAGTTGCCAGAAGCGGCTATCGCTACGAGCGATGACGTATCGGCAGTATTTTGGCAAGAAGACTGTGTTGAACTTGCGTCTGGCAAGTTGGAGATTTTCGATAATCCACGCAGAGCAGAGTACCAAGGCGATATTGTGTCTTTATTGATGCGTATGGGCGGTCGCCGCAATCGTTTGGATAACAAAGGTATCGGGTTGATTACTGCGAGACCGTAAAACTATACCATATATATGGCAAGCGTGAATACAGATAGTCTGACTGAGCGAGAATTGTTGCTTTTACTTAACGAAAAAATAGAGCGATTAGAATCTGCTTATTTGCAAATATCAGATTTGCAGACGAGGGTCGCTCAATTGGAAACTAAAATAACAATGTATGCGACTGGCATTGGGGCACTGAGTACGATTGCCAGTTCACTGATTGTTTATTTTTTAACAAAATCGTAAGCACCCTATAAGGTGCTAATAAATACGGTTTAAATATAATTTTAACTTAGTTATGGTAGCGAATAAATATATTGATGTCTTTAAGGCTCACCCAACTGCAAAGCAGATATTTGTGGTAGATGGACAACCATTTTTAGACGAAGCACAAGCAAAGAATTTTGCTCGTGGCACTAAAAACAAGATAGAAACTATCGAAAGACCTTCGGAGGCTGACTTGAAAGAGGTTAAGGAAGCTGACTTGAAAGGTAAATAAATCCAATTTTTTAACTTTTAAATTTTGACAGATGAAAGAAAAAATTTTTCTTTTTACTTTGCTGTTTTGCGCTGGATTGTTTGTGCATGTTGAATATGTGCCAAACAATACGCCAATAGCAAAAGTTGAGCTTATTGCTCCTAATTGTTTTGATAGTTGGCACATTGCTGCCACTCCAATTGCTGAATACAACACGGTGCTTGCAAAGCCTGTGGTGCTGAAAGCACAAGTGAATAGTGGTGCAGAAAATCCTTCTGATTCGAGTGAGAGCAAAGGTTTTTTGTTGGCAAATTGGAAATCGTTGTTGAGTTTATTGTTGTTGTTTGTAGAAGGCATATTAAGATTAACGCCTTCGGAAAAGGACAACAGTATATTCAATATCATCAAGATAATATTAGATGCGGTGCTTCCGAATAGGCGTAATCCTTCAGAATTGGGTAATCATCCGTAGCACGAGTGTGCGTTTCCTGTTTTTCAACCTGTGTTTGTAGGGCAACCTTTGCGGTTGCCCATACAACACGAAATAAAATTTGTATTCATTTCCATTTTTTATATTACAAAACCATTTTAGCGGTTAGCGGTACTTGATGCCGCTAATTGCTAATTTAAAATCAATTTACCATGGCAGTGCCAGCGATAGAAATAAATTTGGGCAACGGCTCATTGGGCTTCGTGCCACAAACAACTGATGCTGTTGTCGGTATGATACTGAATGGTGTATCGGCTACGTCTGTGCCTTTGCTGACAGCAAAGCAAGTGTATTCTTTGCCAGAGGTGGAAGCATTGGGCATAAATGCCGCTTACGATACCACCAATAACGTAAAAGTTTGGTTGCATTTTAAAGAATTTTATGATGAGGCAGGTAAGGGCAGCGAACTTTGGTTTATGCTTTGCTCGCAAGCGGTGTCGCTCGCAACAATGTGTGACAACGCTCAAAACTTTGCAAAAAAATTGCTTGACGAAGCGCAAGGTAGAATAAAAGTTCTGGGCGTAGTGCGGAATCCTGCGGCGGCTTATGTGCCAACTACGACCAATCAAATAGATATTGATGTAGAAAATGCACTTGTAATTGGTCAGGTTTTAGGAGATGCTTTTGCAGCAAAATTCACACCAGTACGGATTGTACTTGATGGTTTTGGTTTTACTGGAAACGCTACTGGCTTGGTGGATTTGAGAACAAAAACAAGTAACCGTGTCGGTGTGCTTGTTGGTGGCTCGGTGCAATCTAAAAATAGTATCGGTTTGCTTTTGGGTAGAGTGGCAAAAATACCTGTGCAACGCAATATTGGACGTATGCAAGATAAGGTGTTGCCTATTTTATCAGCGTTTGTTGGTGCAGGAAAAGTGACAGATGCAACAGCGACTTTACTGCATGACAGAGGATTTATGTCTATGCGACCGTTTCCTCGAAAGAGTGGTTTTTATTTTATCAGTGACCCTATGGCAACGGCTGCAACAGATGATTACAAGAGCCTTTCTTTGGGTCGTGTGATAGATAAAGCGATTTCTATTGCTTATGATGTGTATGTAGAACAATTGAATAGTGAGGTGCTTTTGAATAGTGCTGGTAAAATGTCGGTGGCGCAAGCGAAGTATTTTGAGTTGCTGATTGAAAACGCCATTAATTTCACTATGACGAATAGTGAAGAAATTAGTGCTGTGAAAGCTACGATTGATACCAACCAAAATGTGCTACAAACAGGTAAGGTTTGTATTGATTTGCAAATACAGCCAACCGTCGTGTTGAGCTTTATTTGCGTAAATCTTGGCTTTACGAGTTCTATCGCTTAAACCTTATTTAATTACTAATTAACCTACATATCATGGGATTTAATAGCAAACAATATTCATGGTCAGATACCAAAGTGCTATTGCTTGGTAAAACACTGACTGGTATCCAGGGCGTGAAATATAGCCGAAAAAAAGAAAAAGAGTACGTGTATGGCAGAGGAAGCAAGCCTTTGGCGATACAGGACGGCAACGAAAGTGTAGAAGGCGAATTGACTTTGTTGCAAAGCGAGCTGGAATTGCTGCGTGCCGCAGTACGATTAAAAGACCCTAATGCAAATATTACAGATGTTTCATTTGATATTGTGGTCAGTTATGACCGAGATAATATCGCTGTGACAGATGTGATACAGGGTTGTGAAATTATGGAGTACGAAAAAGGCATGAAACAAGGCGATAAATTCATGGAAATTTCTTTGAAGTTTATGGCGTTGGACGTAATAGAAGGTAAATAGTAATTTTTCATGTTGCGTAATTCGCTGTAATCAGAAGGTTATAGCGAATTATATTCATGGGATTAAAATTTTGTTGAAATACACCGCCAAAAGAGGCGGTTGTATTTTTTTTCTAAAAATTGTAAAATTGTAAAAAAATGGAATTTACACCAGAAAAAATCGCTGCTCTGAAAAAAGAGCATGGTAAGATTATGCTTTTGGAGGTTGGCGATAAGTCGGCTATTTTGAAACAACCTGATAGAACGGTGCTTGGTTTGGCGATGTCCAAACGAGACCCTCTCAAAATGGTAGAAGTGGTTTTGGATAATTGCTGGATTGATGGCGATGCCGAAATCAGAACCGATGCTTCTTATACTTATAGTGCTATGGAGCAAATGGACGATATTTTGGGCAAAAAATCTTCGAGCATAAAAAACTTATAAGTAGTACAGATGGCATAGCGGAGCAAAACTGGGTAGCACTCAATAATACCATGCTGCGCTATTATCTGCACTACAATTCACAGGAAATAAACCAGATGAGTGACGAACAGTGGGCGGAAGCCTTGGCTCATCTTCATTATATACGCAAAATGGAAACTGGCAATGAATAATGGTTTTACTTATAGTATTGGGTTTCAATGGGCAAACTCTCCACTTAATAATCTATTAGGTAGGCTCAATGGTATTAATAGTACCATTGATAGTATGCGATTAAGGATAAATAGCAATACGAATGCAATGAACCGATTTGCGAATAGTGGAAATAATAGCGTAAGCGGTTTGAATTCGGGTATGACAAATTTGCTTGGTACTATTGGTACGGTAGGCTTGGCAACAAAATCTATGCACGATGTGATGGATAGACAAAGTAGTGTAAATGCTATCAATTTTGCTTCGGGTGGTGTAGTACAAGGTACTGAAAATATCAATCATATACGGGAAACCGTGGAAAAATTAGGCTTACCACTTAAAGAAAGTATGGACGGATTTAAGTTGTTAGATGCTTCTATTATGGGCACAGGTATGAGCCAAAAGTTTGCAAGAGATATATTTGATTCTACTGGTATGGCTGCAACAGTTTTGGGTATGAAAGCGGAGCAGACATCGGCAGCGTACCGAGCGTTGGGGCAAATGGCAAGTAAAGGCGTGGTAAGTATGGAAGAGCTGCGTGGACAACTTGGTGATGCACTTCCTGGGGCAGCTTCTATTGCTGCAAGAGCTATGAATATGCCGATCGATAAGTTCAATAAAATGGTGGAAAGCGGAAATCTTTTAGCAAAGGATTTTTTGCCAAAATTTGCGGCTGAAATGAAAAATACATTTGAAGGTAAAGTGAGCGCAAGCATCAATAGTGCAACGGCAAATTACGCACGGTTTCAAAATTCATTGAGCGACCTGAGTGTGATTGTTGGAGAACGCCTATTACCTCCTGTTTTATCTTTTATGAAAAATTATTTGATACCTGCGGCAGGTTGGATAGGTAAACATATAGATTTGCTTACGAATTTAGGAGTAGGAGTAGGCAGTGTTGTACTTGGCATAAAGGCTTATCATACATGGACCTGGCTTTCAACTGCTGCAACATGGCTTTGGACTGGAAGTATAGAGGCTTTGTCTGGCGCATCTTTGTTAGGAGCTATTCGGATTGTAGGATTGAGTGGTACAATAGAATTACTTAGTGCTGCAATGTGGGCAAATCCAATAGGTATTTTTGTAGGTATTTTTGTAGCATTGGGTGTAGCAGCTGTTTATTGTTGGAATAAATTTGAGAGTTTCCGAGCTGCAATGATGGGTACTTGGTATGTAATAAAAGAATTTGGGAAAACGGTATATAATGATGCCATAAAACCACTGATAAGTTTTGGAAAGATACTTTTCGGAATATTTAGCGGAGATTTTGATATGCTTAAAAATGGAATGAGCGAATTGGCTGATACTTTTGAGCGTAAGATTGGCGAAATGACAGGTAAGTATGAAAGTGCAGGTTCTCGTTTAGCTGGTGCATGGAATACAGGCTGGCAGGAAGGTATCCGTGATTTTCATTATGGCGATAATATGCCTAAATTGTCACAAGACAATTTTAAACGCTTAGGACTTTCTGATGCTTATACAATGGGCATGACAGGTAAAGAAAAAATTATAGGTAACTCAAAATATTTTTGGGATACACCGAAAGGCGAAGAACTGAAAGCGGATAAAGGTGTAAAAGACAACATCAAAGGGATAACGGAAGGAGGAAAAAGTACAAAAGTGATTACTTTTCAGAATGTGACCTTAGTGAAAGAGTTTAACCAAAACGTAAAAAACATACAAGAAGGCGCAACGGAAGCCAAAGAAATAATTATAAGAGAGTTTTTGCAACTCTTGAATAGTGCAAACCAAATGCAATAATGGCAACAAATTCATTTAGTATATCCGCTTTGTATCAAAGTGCTTTTGGCTTGCCAAGAGGCGAGGCTTTTTCCAACGATAAACTATTGAAAGATGTGTATGATACGGAGAAGTTTGACGAATTGCCAGCAAGTGCTTTTGCTCCTGACGATACTTTTTTTCAGATGCGATATACGTTGCAAGGTAAAAATCCTTATGGTATTACCATATTTATGCCTATGCGTTTGGGCGGCTTACAGTTGCCAAATGAACCGAGCGTGAGTATTGTAGCGAAAAAAACGATTGTTGAAACGGGATTGGTAGGACAAAAACGAAAAGGTTTTGTGAAAGAACTGATTTCGGTAGATGACTACGAAATTACTATCCGTGGCGTAGCTCTGAATTATGCAAGTAAAAAGAACTATCCAGAAGATGCTGTAAAGAAATTGCATGACTTGTTTTTGCGAAACGAAGCCTTGAAGGTAGAGTGTGCGCTCACGGCGTTGCTCGGCATAGAACGCTTGGTTATTAAAGAATTTACGCTTCCTGATATGCCAGGCGTACAACACGCTCAGGCATATCAATTTAGTTGTGTTAGCGATGAGTATTTTGAATTAGAAATAATATAAAGTTTAGCTATGTATAAAGTGCTTTGTAGTGAAATACAGATTGGTAATAGTGTATTTACACGTGTTGCAGAAGTAAGTATTGAAAGTTCTACACAGGTCTTGG
>JANMGN010000270.1:0-17350 GCA_031374645.1 Chitinophagales bacterium
TTTGAACAGGTTTGAACAGGTTTGAATACAAAAGTTGTCTTTTTCATAAGAAAAAAATTGAGTTTGGTTAAAAAATACTAAATTTATAGAGATATAGATTTTATTAATTGTATTAGGAGAACACAAATTTACATTATTCTAATTAAAAAAGCAAGTGCTTTGTTCGATATTTTATAAATAATGCGTACAGCGCATATTTATCCAGATAGTATTTGTACGAATAACGACCAACCCAAAATACAAACTACAGGCAATTGTTCGGGTACAAAAATTGATTTTTTGATAAAAAATACGAGTGCTAAAAATATGACAGCAGGTAAAAATTACCTGATTATAGAAGACGATGTGATGTTTATGCAAGGAAATTTTCAGTTAGATGGTGGAAAATCTTTGCTGATTTCTGTTCCTGCCAAAGCGGGCAAAACCTATCGCATCATTGCGGAACAAACCGACCCGACCTTAGGTACAATCGCAACGACCGCTTTTGAAAATTGTAATGCAAGCGCAGCGGCAAGTACAGGTTTTATCAACCAATTTGCGCAAGGCGACGATAGTCCTTTTGAAGATGTAGAGTGCCGAACGGTGACCAATTCTTATGACCCGAACGACAAACAAGGTTTTCCGACAGGCGTAAAATCAGCGCACTTTATCCCGAAAAATACAGATATTGAGTACATGATTCGCTTCCAAAACACAGGAACAGACACGGCTTTTGCAGTTGTTTTAAGAGATACTTTGTCGCAATTTTTAGACCCAACTACGATTATTCCTGGCGCAAGTAGTCATACCTATCGTTTTGATTTATTGGAAACGGGCATTGCGAAATTTTCTTTTCTCAACATCAAATTGCCACACGAAAAAGCGGATAAAGATGGCTCAAATGGTTTTGTGAAATTCCGTATCAAACAACGCCCTAATAATCCGAATGGATCAGTTATCAAAAATCGTGCAGGCATTTATTTTGATTTTAATGATCCGATTATTACGAATACTACAATACACACTATTGGCGAAAATTGGTTACTTTTAGTGCCTATCGAAGAGCAAAATATCGAAAATGCAGAAGTCAAAATTTATCCAAATCCATTTTCAGAAAGTACCACTATAGAACTCAAAGGCGATTATAAAGACTTGAAAATCAGCATTTTAGATTTAAACGGAAAACTAATAAGAAGTGAAAAATTTGATAATCAACAACTGATTTTTGAACGAAACGGACTAAACGCAGGGCTGTATATCTATGAAATAACAAGTGAAGGGAAACGATTACAACACGGAAAAATTGTAGTACAATAGGAGAGGAAGAAAGTAGAAAACAGCCGAATAATCGCAAGATTATTCGGCTGTTTTTCTATTTACACAAATAAAAGAGCCGTAGGTTCGACCTTTTTGTAGCCGTATGCGAAAGCGTGCGGAAAGAGTATGCGAAAGCGTACGGAAAGAGTTTTTTGTAGCCGTATGCGAAAGCGTGCGGAAAGAGTATGCGAAAGCGTACGGAAAGAGTTTTTTGTAGCCGTATGCGAAAGCGTGCGGAAAGAGTTTTTTTTAGCCGAAAGCGCATGGGAGATTTTCCAATTTATTTAAACCCGCAAATTGTAACATCATTTTACCGTAAACGTATTAAAGAAATGAAACATAAAAGTAATTTTTTTAAATCAAAATCATAAAATATGAACAAGTTATTAATTCCTTTTTTAGCCATAATTTTATTGGCATCTTGCGTGAGTAAAAAGAAATTTGTGGCACTTGAAGGTGCTATAAAAGATGAAAAAATGAAATACAGCGAGTTGGCTGAATTATTAGAAAAATCTCGAAAATCTATGTCAGACTGCGAAAGATTGCGCACAGGAGTAGAAGCAGATGTACGCAGCCGTGACGCTCAAATCGCAGCAAAAGAAGGCAAAATTAAGGATTTAGAAGGGCAAGTTGATTTTTTTAAACGCAACAACGACAAATTGCTCAATCAAATGTCAGACCTATCCATCGTTAGTAAAACTGGAGCTGAAAGCATCAAAAAATCATTGGAGCAATTAGATGGACAAAACAAATACATCAAAAATTTGACCTCTAAAATACAAGCCAAAGATTCTACCAATTTCGCTTTGGCTATGAATTTAAAACGCTCTTTGTCAAATGTGAACGATGAAGATATAAATATTGAGGTAAAAAAAGGCGTAGTTTACGTGTCGCTTTCTGACAAATTATTATACAAATCAGGTAGTGCAGACATCAATCCTGCTGCTGAAACTGTCTTAGAAAAAGTAGCCAAAGTAGTAAACGACCACAAAGAATTGGATATTTTAGTAGAAGGACATACCGATAATGTACCTATGTCAAACTCTTGTGTGTCAGACAATTGGGATTTGAGTGCAAAAAGAGCGACAGCCGTTGTTCGTATTTTACAAAAGAAATTTGCGGTAGCACCAGGGCGTATGACAGCTGGCGGACGTGGCGAATTTTCTCCCAAAACAAGCAATGATTCTGCAACAAACAAGCAAGCAAATCGCCGCACAGAAATTATCATTACACCAAAATTAGATCAGTTTTTTGAGCTAAATGTACCTAAAAAGTAATTTGAATGTCTTAGTTTTAGGTTTAATCCCAGTTTACACCAAATTTTTTTTATTTTTTATTTTAAAAGCATTATTTTTTGGTGGAGTATTTATATATTTACCATTAATTACGAAATATATAATATATAAAATTAATATAATACATTAAGAATGAAAAAACTAATCCTTTCTTTATTGACCATTCTTTCGTTTACATTGGCATTTGCTCAAAAAAGCAACGACCACGTAGCAGGCGAATTTTTAGTAAGCATTGCACAAAATGCTGATATTCAAAGAATCGTGCAACGTTTAGAACGTATTGAAGGCGTTTCAACCGAACTCAAAGCAGTTGAAAAAATTGCAAACCCAATGAATATTTGGCGTTTGACTTTCAATAGCAATGATGTGGAAGAAGATGAATTGCTTTATCTTTTGCGCTCTCATCCTGATGTAAAAATTGCACAATACAATCATATCGTAGAATCACGTGCGAAAACACCCAATGATTCATTGTTTTCAAAGCAATGGCAATGGAATAATTCTGGACAAACAAGTGGTAAAGTTGATGCTGATGTCGATGCTATCGAAGCGTGGGACATCACGACTGGCGGTTTGACTTCCGCAGGCGACACTATCGTAATAGCTGTTATTGACGACGGTACAGACCTAACACATCCTGATTTAGCGCAAAATCTTTGGAAAAACAACCAGGAAATTCCAAACAATAAAATCGACGACGACGGCAACGGTTATGTGGACGATTATTTCGGTTGGAATCATGCCTTGCAAAATGACAATGTAGGCAACGGTAAGCACGGTGTTGGCGTAAACGGTATGATTGGCGCACGAGGCAATGACAAAAAAGGCGTTACAGGTATCAACTGGAATGTGAAAATTATGAATATTGCACCGTTTCCGACTTCCAGCAACGAAGCCACTGTAATCGCAGCGTATTCTTATGCTTACACGATGCGTAAAATGTACAACCAAACTAATGGTAAAAAAGGAGCTTTTGTGGTAGCTACCAACCTTTCTTGGGGCAAAGATTTAGGTCAGCCATCTGATGCACCGATTTGGTGTGCTTTTTACGATACACTCGGAACAGTAGGTATTTTGAGCGTAGCAGCTACCAGTAATAATAATAGTTTGGATATAGATGCTGTTGGTGATTTACCTACCGCTTGCCCGAGTGATTTTATGCTTTCTGTACATAGTACAAATGCAAGCGATGCGAATAGTTCAGCTTTTGGACAAAAAACAATTGATATAGGTGCGCCAGGGAATAGTATTTACACGACCACCGCTGGCGGAAAATACGGCAATACGAGTGGGACATCTTTTGCTTCGCCTTTGGTAGCGGGCATAGTTGCTTTATCTTATTCATCGCCATGTGTTTTTTTAGCAAAACAAGCAAAAAAAGACCCCGCTGGAACAGCTCTGGCGATAAAAAAATATATCTTAGAATCAGCTGATGCAGTTGCTGATTTAAAAACGCTAAACGTTTCGGGCGGACGTGCTAATGCTTTTGGAGTGCTTCAAACGATTGCAGCAGCCTGCAGCAGTTGCGTACCTCCAGCTTTGCAGAGCCAAACAATTGCTGGTACAAGCATAAAAGTAAGCTCTACATTACCAGATTCTGTTTTAAGCCTAAATATCCGTTGGAAAGCAACGAGCGCAACAGTTTGGAAGCAAGTAAATCAAACAACAACTGCTTATACGATAGATTCTTTATCTAAATGTACGGATTACGAAGTACAATTTCAATCTAATTGTATTGGTAACACAAAAAGTGCTTGGAGCAAATCATATATTTTAAAAACTACAGGCTGTTGTGAAGTACCAACCTTTACTTTTACTAATTTTGGAAAAAATAATTTTGACGTAAATTGGGACGTAATTTCAGCCGTAAAAAGCTACGATATTCGTTACCGCAAAGTAGGAACTACGGCTTACACAACGCTTTCAGTAACAAAATCTCCGTTTACAATTTCCGTTTTGGATAGTTGTACAACTTATGAAGTGCAAATGAGAGCTGTTTGTGATGCAACCGTTACGACTGCTTGGAGTGCTACAAAAACAATCAAAACGTTTGGTTGCGGAACTTGTCTGGATTTACCTTATTGCAAAATTACAACTGGTTTTGCCAATTTTGAGTATATCAAAAAGGTAAAGTTCAATACTATCAATAAAACTTCTGCTGGCTCTACAAATGGCTATGGAAATTATGTAGGAGATGCTAAAAAAACAAAAGTCTTGACAGGAAGTAGCTACGATTTGCAGTTAATTGCTGGCTTTTCGTCACCGACTTTCCCTAGCAATGTTTATTTTAAAACATGGATAGATTACAACCAAGATGGTATTTTTGATGCAGCTACTGAACAAGTTTATGATGCTGGTAAAACAGTAACAACTGACACACTCAATGCCAAAGTAGAAATTCCTTGGGATGCTAAAATTGGAAATATACGTATGCGTGTAGGTATGAGAGCTTTTTCTAATGGAGCTTTTAATGCTTGCGATTCTCTTTCGTTTTATGGAGAATACGAGGATTATTGTATAGAAGTTGCGAGTGGCTTTGAGCCTTGCGCAAAAATAAAAGCCTTGAAAATTTTAGCTCAGCCAGGCGAAACCAATATCACTTGGGACACTATTCCTGGTGCAATTTCTTACAATGTGCGTTACCGAAAAGTAGGCGATACAGATTGGAAAGTAGAAAGCACAGCAAAAGGGGCTTACAAAATCAACGGAACAGAACCTTGCATAAAATATGAAATCGAAGTAAGAACCGTTTGTATGAATGACTTGAGTGCTTTTACAGACACCAAAGTATCGCAATATTGCACAGTAGCTACCAAAGAAAACGATGCTTCTTTGACCTTGCTCAAGGTTTATCCGATACCATTTAGTCATACTTTATATACTACCTTTTTGTTGCAAGAAGCAGGAGATGTAAAAATTGAAATTTTCAATACGTCAGGTCAAAAAATGACAACTCAAAAGTACGAAAATCTAAGTGAAGCACGTCACGAGTACCGTATTAACGGAACAGAAAATTGGACAAAAGGCTTATATTGGTTAAAGGTTTCAACTGCCAAAGGAAGTACCGTAAAGAAAGTGATGAAAATAGATTAAGAAAAATAAAGTTATTAATAGTGCCGTATTCTAACAAGAATACGGTACTATTTTTTTGTAAATACTTGATAATAAGGATATATTTCAGCTAAATTATAAAATTTGTTCTTTGATATAATTTTATAAAACTAATCACTCTCTTTGGTTTTAGACCTCTTTGTATTAGTTTTTTATTAGCATATATCTAAAATCGATACCATAATTTTTTGAAATTTAGTAAAAGTAGTGTATTTTTGTGAAAATATAAATCAATAATATGTCATCAAATGTAGCAATTCGTACAATCTCCGAAAAAAAGGTCAATGCTGACCTGTTTTTCTAAAAATTAAAAAAATCCTAAATTCTCTCATTTTTAATAAAAAAGCCTTGACTCCACACGAAGTTTTAAAAAAATATTGGAATTACGATACTTTTCGACCTTTGCAAGAAGACATCGTAAATAGTGTTTTGGACGGAAACGATACGCTTGCTCTTTTGCCTACGGGAGGTGGGAAATCCATTTGCTTTCAAGTGCCTGCGCTTTGTATGGAAGGCGTTTGCTTGGTCATTTCACCACTCATTGCACTGATGAAAGACCAAGTATATAACCTGCAAAAAAAAGGCATCGCTGCCGAAGCGATTTTCTCAGGAATGAGGCATTCCGATATAGATAGGATTTTGGATAATGCCGTTTATGGCGGTCTGAAATTCCTTTACCTCTCGCCCGAACGCTTAAAAACTGACCTCGCACTTGCCCGTATCAAACAGATGAAAGTTAATCTTTTGGCAATTGACGAGGCACACTGTATCTCACAATGGGGCTATGATTTCCGCCCATCTTACCTTCAAATTTCTGAGTTGCGTGAGCATCTTCCCAAAACGCCAGTTTTGGCTCTTACTGCTACTGCGACACCTGACGTTGTAAAAGATATTCAAGAAAAATTGCTCTTTAAGAAAGAAAATATTTTTCAAAAAAGTTTCCTTCGCTCTAACTTAGCTTACGTCGTTATGGAGCCTGAGGATAAGATTACAAAAGCGTTGGATATTGTCAAAAAAGTACCTGGTTCGGGTGTTATTTATGTCAGAAATAGAAAAAAAACCAAGGAAATTGCCTTTGTTTTGAGGCAAAATGGAATTATTGCAGATTTTTATCATGCTGGTTTGAGTGTAGAGGAGCGCAGCCAAAAACAAGACGCTTGGATAAAAGACCAAACTCGTATTATGGTCAGTACCAATGCTTTTGGAATGGGAATTGATAAACCAAATGTCCGTTTGGTCGTCCATATAGATGTTCCTGATAATCTGGAAGCCTATTTTCAAGAAGCTGGACGTGGCGGACGGGACGAAAAAAAAGCCTATTCTGTACTTTTGACAGACAAAAATGATGCGTATATGTTACGCAAAAGTTTTGAAAATGCTTTTCCCAAAATGCAAACGATACGTCAAGTTTATCGTGCATTAGGTTCTTATTTTCAGCTGGGAATTGGTGCGACAGGAGGAGAAAGTTACGATTTTGATATATTAGAATTTTGTCACAATTTTCGTTTTGAAAACCACTTAGAAGTGCTGAGTGCGATAAAAGTTTTGGAGCAAGCAGAGTGGCTCGTGATGTCTGAATCGATTTATATTCCTTCAAGTTTGATGATTGTCGTTTCTAATCAAGAAATGTACGCCTATCAGTTGAAAAACAAAAAAGCAGATTTATTGCTCAAAACTATTTCTCGTGCTTATGAAGGTATATTTACAAATTTGGTTTTTATAAATGAATTTTCAATTGCTAATGCGCTGAAAATGAGTAGAGAAGACCTAATAAAAATGTTTAATGTATTACAAAAAGAAGGTATAATTAACTACCAAGAAAAGAAAGATAAGCCACAAATTATTTTTCTGAAAGAAAGATTAAACGCTGATGACATTACAATTGACATGAAATTGTACAATTTTCGTAAGGAACGTTACCTGTTTCGTATCGAAAAAACAATCCGTTACATGACGGCAAAGAGTTGTCGAAGTCAGATGCTTTTAGAATATTTTGGAGAAAAAAATGTCAAAGAATGTGGTACTTGCGATTTCTGTTTGGAGCAAGACAAGGATAGGATAAGCACGGAAGATTTTGAACGCTACAAGGAAAAAATTTTTTCCCTTTTGAAAAAAGAAACGCTTACTGTCAATCAAGTAATAGATTCTTTTTCTGAAAAAATAAGACCTCAAATCGTGAAAGTAGTTACTTACTTGACAGAAGAATTAATCGTCTTGCGTGATGGGGAAAAGCTGAAACTGAAATAATATATTTTATATTATTTGAAAAAATAAAATATTTTTTGTCACTTCTACATTATTTCAAAATAAAAGTGTATTTTTGTACTATTCAATTAAAAAAATCATTCATCACTTTTAAAATCTATTTTCTATGAAAATCAAAAATTTACTCTCTTTATTCTGTCTTTTGACTTTATGGTACGTCTTTAACTCTAATTCCTCGGGAGCTCAGCCAGGTTATACAGGTGCGCCAAGCGAAGCAACTTGTAGTACAGGTGGTTGTCATAATAATGGTAAATTCACAGGCGGTGTCGCAAGTATTACAGGCTTACCAGCTGAGGTAGAAGCTGGCAAAACTTACTCTTTGGTCGTAAGTTGTGTCATGGCAGGTGCTGTGAATGGCGGCTTCCAAATGACCTCTCTTGATGGCACAAATAAGGCAAGCGGCACAATGACCGCAGGGACAAATCAAACTGTTATAAACAATGCTGCAAATGGTAGAAGTTATTTAGTTCACACAAAATCAGGCACTTATGCAAGCAATAAAGTATCATTTGATGTAAAATGGGTTGCTCCACAAACAGCGACTAACAAAGATATTACGCTTTACGCTTCGGTTTTGGCAGCAAATAATAGCAAGACAAACTCTGGCGACAATGCTTTTACAGCTACTGCAAAAACAACTTTTAAAACAAGTGCAACAAACGATTTGGGACTTGCAAATGCAATCAGCGTATTTCCAAATCCTACGGCTGACGTTTTGAACATCACTGTAAAAGAGTTTCAAAATATGGATTTTACACTTTGTAACGAATTCGGACAAGCTGTTTTATCTTCAAAACTCAATGAAAATAACAGTTTTGATGTTTCTAATTTTGCAAAAGGCATTTATTTTGCCAAAATAAATGTAGGCACAAAACAAGCTGTAAAAGTGGTCGTTTTACAGTAAAAAAATATTTTTCGTAGAGAAAAAATTAAAAAGCATATAGCAATTTTGTTATATGCTTTTTTTTTATTTATAAAAATCGTTAAGTTAAATTTTGGATTTTTAATTTATAAAAATTACCTTTGTTTAGTGGCTTTCAAACACAGAGAAACCTATTTTTTATTTTCAAAACTAAACCTACTATGAAGAAATTTAACCAAAAGTGTTTACCTTTATTGTGCATGATGATTTTGAGTTTTTGCTCAAACGCACAATATATCATTACAGGAACTGTCATTGATGAAGTTTCAAAAGAGCCGTTAGTGGCTGCCACTATTTATGCAAAAGGCACTACTACTGGAGCTGTAACGGATATTTCGGGCAAATTTTTTATCAAAATTCCTGATAATGTAAGAGCAATTGTGGTAAGCTATGTAGGCTACAGTTCTAAAGAACTTGTAGTAGATAATACCACAAAAGACGTTGTGGTACTTATGAAAGAAGGGGTAGAATTAGAGAATATTACGGTAATTGGCTCTCGAAATCAGACCAGAACAAAGCTCGAAACGGCAGTTCCTGTTGATGTTATTCCAATTGCACAACTCATCAATGATGTTGGGCAGGTAGAAATCAATCAGATTTTGACTTATCTTGCTCCTTCCTTTCAGTCTTCCCGACAAACTATTTCGGACGGAACAGACCACATCGACCCAGCTTCATTGCGTGGCTTAGGTCCAGACCAAGTGCTGGTTTTAATCAATGGAAAACGCCGTCATCAGTCTGCTTTGGTCAATGTAAATGGTACTGTAAATCGTGGAACAGTTGGTACAGATATGAACGCTATTCCAGCTTCTGCCATTGAGCGCATCGAGATTTTGCGTGATGGAGCTGCTGCACAATACGGCTCAGATGCCATCGCTGGCGTTATAAATATCGTTTTGAAGCAAGAAACTGACCGTTTGCAAGTATCAACATTATTCGGTACGCATAAAGCTGGCGATGGAAATACGGTACAAACAAGCGTCAATTATGGTTTCAAATTTGCTGAAAAAGGTTTTATGAACGTGACAGGCGAGTACTCGGATAGAGCAGAAACCAACCGCATGAAAGAGTGGGAAGGGCCTGTTTATTTTTCTCCCACAGGTACATCGCTCACTGCAACTGACCCTTTGAAATCGCAACCTTTGGTTTATCAAAATTCTATTGCGCCAAAAAGTACAAAAACCTATAAACAATTAGACGATAGTACATTTGCTGCAAAAGGAACTAATCGCTCGACTTATCGTATGCGTATAGGCAACTCGGCAGTGCGTAGTGCAGGCGTGATGTACAATGCTTCATACCCTTTGTCATCAACAGGTGCAGAGATTTATTCTTTTGGTGGTTTTAATCAAAAAAGTGGAAATGCAGCTGGTTTTTACAGACTTCCTACTGCTGGCACTAATAATACGACCCTTTATCCAAATGGTTTTTTACCTGAAATAAATACAGACATACGTGATGTAAGTTTTGTTTTGGGTGTAAAAGGGCAAATAAAAGGCTGGAATGTAGATTTGAGCAATAATTTTGGAAGAAATAACTTAGATTATAGAGTGAGCAATTCTTTGAACGCTTCTTTGGGCGCTGGCTCTCAGACCGCTTTTAATTGTGGTGGTTTTTCTTATACTCAAAATATTATGAATTTTGACGCTGCCAAGTTATTCAAATTTTTTGAGCGTACAAGCATCGCTTTTGGCGGCGAATACCGTAACGAAAATTACAAAATATTTGCTGGCGAAGAAGCATCTTATCGCAATTATGGTCTAAAAGAACAAGTGGTAATAGATACTTTGACGACAAAAGATGCAGCTGGAAAGGTAACTAAAACGCCTTATTTTAGCAATAAAACGGTAGATATTTTGGGTAAAGCTGGTGGAGCGCAAGTTTTTCCAGGCTTCCGTCCAGAAAATGTTACCGACCAATCTCGTAACGCTTCTTCTGTATATATAGATGCAGAAACAGATTTTACGAAAAATTTTATGGTCGCAACAGCATTGCGTTTTGAAAATTACAGCGATTTTGGTCAAACACTCAATTATAAAATTGCTTCTCGTTTGAAAATTGGTAAAATATTTTCCATCCGTGGCGCAACGAGTACGGGTTTCCGTGCGCCTTCGCAGCAGCAAAAATATTTTACAGCAACAAGTACACTTTTTCAAGATGGTGTTCCCTTTGAAGTCGGTACTTTTCCAAACAACAGTCGTGCGGCTCAGTTGCTTGGTATTCCAACTTTAAAGCAAGAAACCAACCTAAATTATAGTCTTGGTTTTACGGCTCGTCCAATGGAAAATCTCGAAATTACGGTAGATGCTTATCAAATTGACATCAAAAATCGTATTATTTTGACGGGTCAGTTCGGAAATGCTACCGACCCTTTGCTTGACCAAACACAAAAAGATAGACAAAAAGTAATCTCTGGCGAACTCGCAGCAGCAAATGTTCAGCGTGCAGCATTTTTCACAAATGCCGTTGATACACGTACAAGAGGTGTTGATATGGTTGTTTCTTATAACTTAAAATTTACCAATACACACTATATTAAGTTTGTTGCGGCTGGAAATTTAGCTCAAAATAAGGTAAAAACTACTGCGGACGGTAAAGCTGCGCTAAATATTACTGATAAATTGCGTGGTCTTGAACCAGTATTTTTCAATCGGGAAGATCAGAGCCGTTTGGAAGTAGCTAATCCGAGAGGAAAAGCAAATTTGACTATTCAGTACGTGAACAATCGTTTCAATATCATGGTTAGAAATGCGTATTGGGATAGAGTAGTTTATCTGCATCCTGAGGACGGTGATGCCACACGTTGGGTTGTAAATGCTACGACTGGAGCAAGAGAAACACGTGACCAAATCTTCAAACCACGCCTAATTACTGACCTAACGGTAGGTTTTCAAGTGACAAAAAGTTTAAATCTTTCTATCGGAGCAAATAATCTTTTGGATATTTATCCTGATAAACACAAGCATTTTACTAATTATGATTACGGAAGATTTGCATATAGCCGTCGTGTAACGCAGTTTGGTTTCAACGGAGCGTACTATTTTGCACGTTTAAGATTTAATCTGAAAAGTTAGTTTTAAATAAAATAAAATATTGATTATCAATTGATTGTAAAAAAAGGTTGTCTAAAATTTAGGCAACCTTTTTGTTTTTGTAAGGAAAAAAGTAGATTAATGTTTTATTTTAATTTTTGCGTTCTCCAATTTGTTGTCGCCACATCGCATAATAAAGTCCTTTTTCGGCCAAAAGTGTTTCGTGCGAACCTATTTCTATAATTTCTCCTTTTTCTAAAACGAAAATTTTATCAGCGTGCATAATCGTCGAAAGACGGTGCGCAATCATGACCATAATCGTATCTCGTTTTTGCGCAATAGCACGAACCGTTTGCGTGATGTCGTCTTCCGTGATACTGTCAAGAGCAGAAGTAGCTTCGTCAAAAACAAACAATTTTGGTTTGCGCAATAATGCTCTCGCAATAGAAAGACGTTGCTTTTCGCCACCAGAAACTTTCATTCCGCCTTCTCCAATAACAGTATCAATCCCTTTTTCGGAACGAGATAAGAGGTTGTCACAAGCTGCTTTTTCCAAAACATCTAACATTTCAGCTTCGCTTGCATCAGGTTTTACAAAGCGCAAATTTTCCCGAATTGTACCAGAAAAAAGCTGCGTATCTTGTGTCACAAAACCAATTTGATGCCTTAAATTATCTACATCTATTTTATTTCTGTCCGTATTATTGTATTTTATATTGCCTTCTTGAGTAGCGTATAAGCCAACTAAAAGTTTGACCAAAGTGGTTTTGCCACTTCCCGAAGGACCAACAAAAGCGATAGTTTCGCCTTTTTTTACCGAAAAATTAATGTTTGCTAAGGCATTTGATTTTGCAGTTTGATGCTTAAAAGTGATATTTTCAAAACTCAAAAGTTCTATATTTCCAATATCAATTGGGTCTTTTGGCTTCTCTTCGATAGGCGTATTCATTATTTTTTCAAAATTCAAGAGTGATGCTTGCGCTTCTCTATAACTCAAAATAACGTTTCCAACTTCTTGTAAAGGGTTGAAAATGAAGAAACTATAAAACTGTAAAGTCATCAATTGTCCGACCGAAACAGTATCTTTAAAAATCAAATACAACAAAATAAACAAAATACTCTGACGTAAAAAATTGACCAAAGTGCCTTGGAAAAATGCCAGCGTTCTAATTGTCCGAACTTTACGAAGTTCCAAACCAAGAATTTTTTGGGTAGCAATATTCAAACGGTCGATTTCTTGCTCTGTCAAGCCCAAACTCTTTACCAATTCTATATTTCTCAAACTTTCTGTAGTAGAACCTGCCAAAAGGTTGGTTTCTTTTACAATGAGCATTTGTACGGCTTTTACTTTTTTGGATAAATAATTTATCACGTAGCCCAGCACAAACGAAGCAATAAAATAAACAGGAATAAGCGTAATTGATACTTGAAAAGCATAAACCATCACGAAAATAATACCTACGATACTTACAAAAAAAACGTTTATGAAATAGGAAATAAACTTCTCACAATCGGTACGCACTTTTTGTAAAATATTCAAAGTTTCGCCACTTCTTTGGTCTTCAAATGCTTGATAAGGCAGCTTCAAAGTATGTCGAAGTCCTTCGGTATATACATTTGCTCCAAATTTTTGTATTACAACATTGGTCGTATAATCTTGAAAAGCCTTTGCAATTCGGCTGACCATTGCCACACTAATATTAATTAAAACCAAAAAACCAACGCCATTTACGTAGTCTTTTTCCAAATAATCTTTTGGGTGATTGGCAAATTTGTCTATTATTTTTCCAAAAAAATAAGGGTCAAGCAAAGAAAAAACCTGATTTATAGTAGCAAGTAGAAATGTCAGTAAAATAAGACCTCTATAACGGGTCAAATAAGATAATAGTAGTTTCATATAAAAATTTAGTCGATTTTAAATCAAATTGTAAGACGATTTCGCCACAAAGATATTTTTTTTGAACTAAAATAAGTAACTTTGTGTTCTATTAAATGTATGTATGTACATCTAATTTCTAAAACTATTATATTATGAAAACAATATTGCACAAAGCCGAAACAAGAGGCGGCGCAAATCATGGTTGGCTCAATGCCAAACACTCTTTTTCTTTTGCAAATTATTATGATCCTTCACGTATGAGTTTTGGTGTTTTGCGGGTACTAAATGACGATATTATTGCTCCTGCGATGGGTTTCGGTACACATCCGCACGACAATATGGAAATTATTACCATTCCACTAAGTGGCGACCTCGAACACAAGGACAGTATGGGTTACACGGAGGTGATTCGTGAAAATGATGTTCAAATTTTGTCGGCAGGTACAGGAATCCAACATTCTGAAAAAAACAAAAGCCACGAGAACGAAGTGCGCCTTTTGCAGATTTGGATTTTTCCAAAAGAGCGTAATATCAAACCAAGTTACGACCAAAAAACATTTTCGGCAGCCGAAAAACAGAATAAATTGTTGCAAGTGGTTTCGCCTGCTTACGATGAGCAAGGTATCAACATAAATCAAGATGTCTGGTTTTCTATTGGCAAATTAGAAGATGGTTTTGAAGAAACTTATACGTTTCGCAAAGAAGGAAATGGCGTGTATGCTTTTGTCATCGAAGGCAATGTAAGTATTGACAATCAAGAATTAAACCGACGTGACGGCTTCGGAATCTGGGAAACCAATAGCATAAATATCAAATCTTATGGTAATGCCGAACTGCTTTTGATGGAAGTTCCGATGGCTTAAATTCCCAGGTTATTGATTTTTTACGACCACAGAAGTTCCATCTGTTAAGTAAGCCGAGCCATCTGTAATAACCTGTTGGTTTTCTTCTAAACCACTGTTTATCAACACATTATTACTCGAAATAGAAGCAATTTGGACTTGTTTTTTGACTGATTTTCCATTCTCTAAGACAAAAACACTTGCTTGGTTTCCGTTGCCTTCTATAATCGCATCTACGGGAACAGCAAGATACGAACGTGTGCTTGTGGGCTGCATTTTTGCTGTTGCAAAAAGCCCATAAGCCAACTGTTTTGGCAAACGATAAAACTTCAATTCCGTTTGATACAAACCAGAAGCAGGGTCTATACTGACCGCTTTATTTGTAATACGAGCAGGAAAAGTTTCGCCTTTGTACGCATCTATTGTGATATTTGCAGCGTCGCCTTCTTTTAGTCTTGCCCAATCTTTATCGCTCACACCGACTTTTACCGTCCAATCAGAAGCGCCATCGGCAGTCATATAAAGCACAGGCATTCCTGGCCCGACGAGTTCTCCTTCGTTCATTATTTTTTTGATAATACGACCATTAGAAGTTGCTCTAATATCTGAAAAACTCTTGTTAAAATCAGCTATTTCAACGTTTTGTTTCGCCAAATTGTAGCCAGTAGTTACATTTTGAAGCTGTTCGAGTGTCGCAACGCTATCTTTGTAAAGGTTTGTTACCCGTTTCAAATCTCTTTCGAGTTTATTAAAACCTTCGTGTGCTTGTGTTACTTGAGCATTTATTTCGGTCATATTCAGCCTTGCCAAAAGTTGTCCTTTTTTCACTTCATCTCCTTCTTGTACATATATTTTTTCGATTACGCCACCTGTCTTAAACGACATTCGAGCTTCTTTGTCAGATGATACAAATCCCGAAGCCATTACAGGTTCTGCGGATACTACTTTGCTCACAGCTACCGTTTTTACCACTATAAACTCATCTGATAGGGTAGTATTAGTGTCTTGTTTAGCGTTTTTTTTACAAGCTAAAATGCTGATTATTAGTAAAATATATATTGAAAATTTTATATTATTCATTAAATTTCTATTTCCACTTAATATTGCAGCCCATACTTGGAAATTGAACTGGTGAAACAGGTTTTTTTTCTAATAAATTATCGAGTACGTCACGAATATCTTTTCCCGAAAGTGGCGTTCCGCTATTTGGGCGACTATTGTCTATCCGACCACGATAAGCGAGTTTCATTTCATCGTCAAAAACATAAAAATCGGGCGTACAAGCGGCGTCGTAAGCCTTCGCTACGCTTTGATTTTCGTCGTACAAATAAGGGAAAGTATAGCCTTCTGCGAGTGCAAGTGCCTTCATTTTGTCAGGAGCGTCTTCGGGATGTGCCTCAATGTCATTAGAGCTAATTGCTACAAATCCTACACCTTTTGCTTGATAATCGTTCGCAATACGTACGATTTCGGGATTGACGTGAATAACATACGGACAATGGTTGCAAATAAACATGATAACTGTCGCATTTTTGCCCGATAAATTACTGATAGACAAGTGTTTGTTTGAAACAGCGTCAGGAAGTTCAAAAAAAGGTGCTGCTGTACCCAACGCCAGCATATTGGAAGGTGTTAAAGCCATTTTGAAATTAAAAAGTAGAAATATTAGGATAAAAGTTTCAAATTATTAATTATACATTTTGGTTCATCCATGATTTTGGAGGAAATATTGAAAATGGGTCTAAAAACCTATCGAGTTTAAACTCCGAAATCGCTAAATTCATAGATGAACCTATCCTTTTAATTAATTATCTTCTTTTACCAAGTTGCAAGTTTGCATATAAATTAATAAAAAATTGTTTATTTTGTGAAGTTTCTACTAAAATAGGCGTTTTCTTTAAGAAAAAGTCTCCCGAAACGCCTACTTCAAGCGCACGAACGTACTCATCGAATGCGCCCCAATCAAAGTGTAAACCAAATTTGGCATGTACACCAGGCTGTATCTTTATTTCTTCCAAACCTTGCGAAAAAGGAGCAGCTCCATTTATTTTTGAAATATCAAGAAATTGTGCCGCTGTTTCAGTCGAATATTTGATGTAGTTTGCTTTACCTACCCTGTCCAAAGCACTAAAATAATCCAAGTAATATGGTTTCAATAGTCCTAATTCTGGTCCGATAGCATAACTTATGCCTACTGCAACACCTTTTATAGCGTCTTTTTCGGTCAAATATTTTTTGCCGCCTATCAGTAGGTTTGTTTTCAAAAGTGTATTTTGTTTTCCAAAAATAAAAGAACGACCAATAGAAAAATTAGAGGACGTAATATTACTTCGGGTTTCTTTCGGATTTTTGATGTAGCCTACTGAAAGCTGATAATAACTCGTTTTGTAGTAACTTTTTAGCTTTCCCCATTGATAACCCAAAACAAATCCACTCGTATTGATTTCTCCTAAAAATAGACGTTCGTTGCTGTATATCAGCCCTTTTCCTACGGAAGACTGCTTGATTTGAGCGTTGTTTTTTTGTGCAAATAAAAAAGACGAAAAAAGTAAGGCTAAAAAAGGTAAAAATATTCTTTTTTCCATGATATATTATGATTTTCTTATTCCTAAGTATTTAGGCTAAATTACTTATAACTATTTTCTCAGGCGATTGCTCAAAAAGTAATAAATAACTTCCTTATAGTCAGTTATTTATCACTTTTTTCT
>JANMGN010000156.1:0-3300 GCA_031374645.1 Chitinophagales bacterium
ACTATTTTTTTATTAAAAACATATACAAACAATGTTTTTATTACAAAAATATCACAAAATATATCAGTTTAATATAATATTCTTAATTTATGACATAAAAAATAATATTATTCCAAATATAATAAAAAATAAATTTTTAATTTGTTTAACTTTTTTTCATTATTTTGTTAAACAAAATTTCAATACCAATGTTATACTTTTATTATTTAACAAATTCAAATCATAACTATCATGTTTAATCTACTTTTAGATGTCGTCAGAGTGGACGGCAAAGACCCAGTATCATTTACATTTTTCACAGGCTATATGGCTATGTTGGCTGCCTCTATCTTCTTCTTTTTTGAAAGAAGCCAAGTAGATGGCAAATGGAAAACATCACTTTTGGTGTCAGGATTAATTACTTTCATCGCAGCAGTACACTACTACTACATGAGAGATTTTTATGCAGCAACAGGCGAAACGCCAGTAGCATTGCGTTACATCGACTGGACATTGACAGTTCCTTTGATGTGTGTTGAGTTTTACTTGCTATTGAAACCAGCAGGTGCAAAACCAGCATTTATGTGGAAACTTATCGCAGCATCAGTATTGATGTTGGTAGCGGGTTTCATCGGCGAGGCGTTTAATCCTACAGCTTCTACTTCTCACTCTGTGATTTGGGGCGCAATCTCAACAGTAGGTTACATCTACGTATTGTATTCTGCATGGATGGGCGAAGCAAAACAATTGGCTGACGCATCTGATTCTCCATCAGTAAAATCAGGTATTCAAGCATTGGCTTGGTTCGTATTGGCAGGTTGGGCAATCTATCCAATAGGCTACATGGCTGGCCCTGGTGGCTGGTTAGGACCAGAAGGTGCAAACTTATTGGCTGCAAAAGACCTAAACTTGTTCTACAACATTGCTGATGCTATCAACAAAATAGGTTTCGGTTTGGTAGTATATAATATCGCAATCACGGAAACAAACCGTGCAAAAGCATAATATTATCAGTTTTTTTATAAAAAAGGTGTTGAGCTATATTACTTAACACCTTTTTTCTTTTAGTGTAGTCCAAACAATTTCCTAAGCAACTTTCAAACAAAACGCATCATGTTAAGAATTATACTTTTATTCATTGGTTTATCCTTGTCTTTTTTACAGTCTTACAATGCTGTATTGAGCGTAGAAACACAATTCTTAACCTTTTTATTTGGAATATTAATCTTGGGCATTCCACACGGCGCAGCCGATTTGTTGGTAGCGAATGAAAACGAAACTGCACAAAAACAGCGTTTTTCTACTGTATTTTTCTTAGCAAACTACGTCGGTCGCTTGCTATTGTTTGCCGTCATACTTTGGTTTTTCCCCGTTATGGGCAATATTTTATTTATTTTTTTAGCAGCGTATCATTTTGGGGAAACGGACTTACATCGTTTTCGTACAGATACACTCGCAGGAAAACTCTTGGTAATCACGTACGGCTTGGTTATTTTGAGCATTATTTTACTACCTCATTACGAAGAAGTAAAACAAATTTTTATTCTTTTTCCGTCAGGAGCTGCCAATATTGATTTCATAAATGGTATCGAAACACATCGTCAAAGCATTATTTTAGCTTGTTTTGGTTTATTTTTCATAAATATCGTAAATTATTATCGAAAAAATAAAGATTTACCCATCAAAGAAGCAGCACGAGTTTTACTCCAATTACTCGTCATTTTATTCATCGTCTATCGCCTGCCTATGCTTTTAGGCTTTACCTTTTACTTTGTTTTTTGGCACTCTATTTTGTCTTTAAACAACATCGTGAAATACCTAAAACGCAACCAACAAAACAGTTATTCTATCATCTTAAAGCAAGTATTTTTTTACAGTAGCCTCGCAATTGTGGGCATCGCACTATTCGGATTTATGGGAACTATGCTCATTAGCAGCACCATGATTACAGGTTATTTGTTCCTCGGATTAGCGGTTCTTACTGCGCCACATATGGAAGTCATGCACGAAATGTACAAACAGCTTCGGAGTGCCTAAGCTACATTCAACAGTAAATTGTTTATTTCTTGTAAATATTGTGATAGTTTTGTGATGTTTATACCTCATTTTTGCGTTAATAATAAATACAAAACCAATGCGCATTATTTCTCGTGTATTGGTGTATTAATGGCAAACTAAATATAAACAATTATGAAAACTACAATTTTTGCGCTCTCTTTATTTCTTTTTTTTATTCAAAAAAATACTGCAAATCCGCCTATTTCACACGAAATATTTGATATTTTGCTAAAAAAACACGTCAATCCTGAAGGATTTGTCAATTACAAAGGATTTCAGCAAGACAGCACTGCACTCAACACTTACCTAAAATTACTTTCAGATAATCCGCCAGATACAGAGCGTTGGAGCAAAGACGAGCAAAAAGCATTTTGGATAAATGCTTATAATGCGTTCACTATCAAGCTAATACTCAATTATTACCCTATCAAAAGTATCAAAGACATCAAGCGAGGAATCCCTTTTGTGAATACAACTTGGGACATCAAATTCATCAAAATCGGAGATAAAACCTACGATTTGAATAACCTTGAGCATAGCATTTTACGCCCGAAATTCAAAGATAGTCGGGTACATTTTGCTGTAAATTGCGCTTCTTTTTCTTGCCCAAAACTACGCAACGAAGCATATACAGGCGAAAAACTAAACGCTCAATTAGACGACCAAGCTCGTGCTTTTTTAGCTGACAAAAGTAAAAATATCATCACAGCAAATAGCCTCAAATTATCAAAGATATTTTCGTGGTACGCCATAGATTTCCCAAGCGATAAAATAGCGTATTTGAATAAATATGCTCCCATCAAGATAAATGCTGACGCTGACAAAACGTCTATGCCTTATAATTGGGCTTTAAATGAGCAAAAATAACTCCCTTTTGCTATATTTAACAAGTATGAAGCAAAATATTGTGATATTATTGTGATGCTTCACTCTTATTTTTGCGTTATTATAAAATAAAATCTTTTCAAACATTTTGCGTTCATTTATTACAAAATTCATCATTGTACATTCATCATTACCTATGAAATACATCACATTATTATTTTTAGCCATTGCTAATATTGCTTTTGCACAACCCAATTATGACGCTTACAATGCTTTTTTGCAAAAAAACGTCAGTACAACAGGCAGCGTAAATTACAAAAATATCAAGAAAAACAAAGCCGATTTAGATAAAATCGTGGCGACTTTTGCAGCAAAAACGCCAGACAAAACTTGGGCAAAAAACGATGCACTAACCTATTGGCTCAATGCGTACAACTT
>JANMGN010000204.1:0-2200 GCA_031374645.1 Chitinophagales bacterium
CGATTTTCACCACAAATATTGATGCGGAGAACCAACCTTTGATTAACCACAAATGTGTCTGCGGAGCACTGAACCGCCACTTTTGCCAAACCCGTGTTAGCGGTTCGTTGTTTTTATTTTCTAGTCAGTTTGTATCTTAAATGTGTTGTCAAGTCGGAAGGTATAACTTCTGTAATTTGTAAATCATATTTGTCTTTATCTATGCCGTCAAACAGTCGGATACCACTACCTAAAAAAACAGGTGCAACGTGAATAAAAAATTCGTCCACAAGTCCTGCATTTAGAAACTGTTGGATTGTATTTGCACCGCCTTGTATTCTAATGTCCTTTCCTTTTGCTGATTGTTTTGCCTTGTCTAAAGCACTTTCTATTCCATCATTTATGAAGTAAAAAGTTGTCGTGCCTTCTTGAACCCAAGGTTCTCGTTTTTCATGTGTTAAGACATACACATCTGCTTTGTATAAGTCGTTTGGCCAACTCGCTTCGCCTTCTTCAAACATTCGTTTACCCATAATAAATGCTCCCGTTCTTGCAATTGTTTCTCGAATGTATTTTCCGTCTGCACTGTCTTCTTTTCCTCCTTCAAAGCCAAGGTATTCCCAAAAAGCTTTTTGATTAAACATCCACGAATGAATTTGTCCTGAAACTCCACCCATAGGATTTTTTGGTCCTCTGTTGTCGCCTGCGAAAAAACCGTCAAGTGATATTCCGCTGTCAAAGATTATTTTGCTCATATTTATTGTTTGTCAAATTTTACTTTTTCTCTGTTGGTTTTGGTTTGCACTGTCGTTTTACAATGACCGCTAACGTTTTGGGGCTTGGCGAAGGCTGGGATTAGAAGTACAAATGTTCAAATTTAGCACAAAGTTCATTAGAATTCCAAATGTTCAAATCAGCACTGAAGCCCAGCTTTTGCAAAACCCCTGTTGGCGGTAGTTTTTTGTCTATGTACATTGCATAATATATCCACTCACTTTTGTTTTGTCGCACCAAAAAGCATAACAAATTCCACCACTTCCAAAATAAACTTCTCCATTTTCGATGTCTGGCAAGTCTGTGTCAAGTTGCAGTAAAAAATCCATTTTTTCGTTAGAAATTGGGCAAACTAAAACTTCTGCATTTTGTATCCAAGTTGGTTCGCCTCCAAGTCTAAACAAGTTTTCTCTACTATTTGAACTTCCCCAACTTTGAAAAGTCCATCTATTGGGTGTTTCAGCTAAACAAATTTCTGTTTCTTTAATTGGTAAATCTGAATAAATTTCAATTTCCTTAGTTTCTTCAATTTTTGTTGGTTTTCCAAAATTGTCGTGTTGATAAAACACTGCACCGCATTCGTTTAACTCTCTAATGTGCATTCCTAATGTAAGACTTGATAGTCCTGATATTTTAAGACCCGAAGGAATTTTACCAAAAGTCACTAAATGAATAAAAGGGTTTTTATCATCATCTTGAAGAATGCCCCCAAATTTATATTTAGTTTCGTCTGCTTTTAAGTTCCAAGTTGGGTGCTGTTTTTTATTAATGTGAATTGGTCTGTCGTCTGAAAAATAGTTATTGTTGAAGCTAAAATGTCTTACAATACTTTGGCAATAATTTTCTATATTGTTATTTCGATTTGTAAACCCAACAAGTTCTAAATGAGCTAACAAATATTCCTCTAAATTCTCGTTGTCAAAAAGTTTATTGGTTAAAGCATAGTCATAAGCAAAATTTATAGTTTCTAAATTTCTTGTTTCTAACAAACATCTAAATAGCTTTTGCTTGTCAGTAATATTAGTTTCCGAGCTTATTAGTTTTTCTTTAAAGATTTGAATTCCTTCACAAACTAAATTTCTCCAAGGGTAGTCGGCATAGTAGGTGCTTTCGTTTGGCTTTAATTCAAAAATAAGTTCCAAATCATTATGCAATAATTCTGGGAACTGCAAACTTGCATATTCAATGACACTTTCGGCATTTTCATTATTTTGATTTTTCAAAATGTCCAATGAAAGGTTTATCAGTTCAGCAAATTGAGATTGATCAATGTAACTTAAGATGTCGTTGAAAATTGTTGCATTCTTGTCAAAAGATTTTAGGTATTCTGTTGCAAAATAAAAAGTGTCAGTTGAGTTTAGAGTTAAATCAAATAAACGTTCATAAAGATTTGTTGTCTGCCAACGGTCCAGCACTGGCGACGGACGACCGATAGGGAGTCTGTACG
>JANMGN010000231.1:0-3599 GCA_031374645.1 Chitinophagales bacterium
TCTATTTTAATTGCCATTTTTTTAAATTTTGAAACAAAAATATGCCCTTATTTCCATAAAACATGACTTCTTTTACTATTTTTACAACCTATTTTGAACCTTTTACTTTATCACTTAATATTTTACAGTAAGAAAAATATTTATATTTGTAGCAAAAACATACTACTTAGCAAATAGCATCATTTGTTTGCTTCGCATAGTTTCCGCCTTGTTGCTGCTTGGTGTATAACACCAAAGCAGGGCAGTAGGGTTAGTTTCAAGGGGAACACCAAACAAGGCGAAATAAAAAAATTATTAATTCAATAAAAAACGCTCAAAAAACTACTTTTTAACTTTTTTTCAACAACAAACAAAATTTCTTTACACATAAAAACATAAAATCCATGTATCAAAAACGCAAGACAAACCCGTAATACAGAAATACAAAAACAATCTTAGTTTTTGTATTTCTTAAACTACCTCCCACCTTTTTATTCAAAAAATCCGACCAATAAGTTCGCTGAGTAGCATCAGTAGAGCTCAGGGTACTTTTATTTTTAACTACGGAAGCTAACAATATACCAATAGTATAAGCCTTTTCTTCCAATATAAAAACACTGATTACACATGAACAAAATGCTCCAATCGCTTTTATTATTGACCATGCTCAATGTGCTACACCCTTGGCAAGTCAAAGCGCAAGACCCCGTGGCAAGTACCAATGATTTCTCTGCCATACTCAACACTAATCCACCTGACGGAGAGGATAACCCTAAAAAGAAAAAAAGAAAAAATACCTTCGTGCCTGGCTGTGGCGAGGTCAATGGGTTTGCTCAAATAGATTTGCAAACCAATGCTATTGCAGTAAAGTGGCAACACGAAGGCGACCCCAGTAAGGTTCAATACAAATTAGAGTGGAAAAACACTAAAACTGGAGCAATTAGTACCAAAACGATTACGCCTAATTGTACCAATTGTGTGATGAACGAAACCATCAATAACCTCAACACAGCTACACTGTATGAAATTACTATCAATGCCTTATGCGATATCAGTACAGGTAGCGTAGCACAATCCAGTGTTGGCCCCAAAACATTACTCAGCATAACTACCTTGAGCCAAGCCTGCGTAGCCGTGCCTTACATCTATCCTACTGTCAGCTATGATAATATTATTGCGGAAGTACCAAGTATCAGTACGCCAAATACCAATTATATATTCACGCTCAGAGATGCTACGACAGGTGCATTCATAGCGTCACATTCCCAAGCAGCGGTAGATGGTACATACTCCTTTGATGGACTACAACCTTGCAAAGCCTATTCGGTAGATGTTGTGGCACAGTGTCCATTTGGACAATCTCCTGTTTATTCCATTATAGTGAAAACCAAGTGCTGCGGAGAAATAAGCAACATCGTAGGTTCATCACCAGCAGCGGGTTCATTAAAGGTGGTTTGGAGTAGTCTTTCTGTTTCCAATCCTGATAATATCTTAGTAGAAGTATTCAATTCAGGTACAAAAATAGACGAAAAAATACTCTCTGGATCAGCAATTGCTTGTACATTCGATAATTTAGCACCCAATTTTTATACTGTAAAAGTAACAGCACGATGCCAATGTGCAGCTAATGGAAATTGTATGGTAACAACACCTTTTCCACCAGTTTTAGTGAATATTGCTGACCCGTGTAGTATTCCTATTAGTCTTTTGGTGCAAAGCGTAAAATCAAATGAAGTATCATTTCAGTGGACACAAGAACCATCAACCAAATATCGAAAATATAAATTGGTCTTGTATGACAACAATGTAGTAGTAAAAGAAAAGGAACTTAATGCAGGTACATTGAGTAGCCAAGTTTTTATCCATACGTTCACGGACATAGACGAAAAGAAAACCTATACAGCCAAGTTATTTACATACTGCTGTGCCGATGCTTGTTGTGCTGCTAATCCTTTGAGTAGCACTTGTTCTTGGACAACCATAGCAGCCAACAATACCGTTACATTTACCACACCTGAGGCTGTTTGTCCAGCCGCCATCAATCTAAATATTACAGGATTAGAAGCGACAAATTTTAATGTAACATGGCAAAGTCCAGACCAAGTTAATCGCCGCTATATCATACAGTTGTGGAAGGATTTATTCAAAAATCGTAAAAACTTAGCCATCAAAACTTGGCTAATAAATTGTATATAAAAGTCTATCGTTATGATAGTAGAAAAATTAGATATATTATCGTTAAAAAATTTAGTAGAAGTTCCACTAAAAAAGGTTGAAACGCTGGAAGCGGAAAACGCTCAATTACGAGCAGAAAATGCTGCTTTGCGAGAACAACTGAATAAAAAGAGCCACAACAGCCATAAACCACCGTCATCAGACGGCTATGGTAAGAAAGCTGCCTTGCCTCAAAGTAAGGGCAAAAAGAACGGCGGACAATTTGGACACGAAGGTCGTACCTTGAAAATGATAACTACACCCGACCAGACTATTGTTCATCATGCGTTAAGCTGTTCTTGCTGTCAAAAAATATTTTTACCGTCTGATGTTCAAAAGATTGGACAAAAACGTCAAGTTTTTGACCTTCCCGAACTACGATTAATAGTTACCGAACACCAAGAAGGACTGATAATTTGTTGTGGAAAAGTCCATAAAGGTAATTTTCCAGAAGCTATCGGTCAGCCCGTTCAATACGGCTCAAAAATACGAGCATTAAGTGTTTTGCTCAATAATGACTACAAGCTACCGTTTGAAAAAATAGAACAACTTTTTGCCGATATTTATGGCTGTTCTTACAATGAAAGTACGGCTATTAGTCACAATAAAGTGATGTATGAAGCCTTAGCGCCATTAGAACAAGAGATTGTTGATAAAATTATCGCAAGTAATGTTGTTCATTTTGACGAAATAGGTATGCGAGTACAAGGCAAATTACATTGGTTTCATACCGCATCTACTCCTTCATACACCTATCTATTCGTTCATCCCAAACGAGGTAAACTCGCACTACATTCAGAACAAAGCCTATTACCTTGGTTTAAAAATTGGGCAGTTCACGATTGTTGGCAAAGTTATTTTGAGTTCAAAGACTGCTCTCACGCACTTTGTAATGCCCACATCATTCGAGAACTCCAAGCACTCTCAGACAATGGTTCAAAATGGGCAACTGAAATGCGGTATTTTTTAATTGATTTATTTGAAAAAACACTAAAAGCAACTCAAATTCTTCAAAACAAAGATTTTTGGCTACAACAATTTAAACTGCTTTGTCAAAATGCCGATACCGAAGAACCTCAACCCGTTCAAGGCAAAAAAGGCAGAGCCAAAAACTCAAAAGGTCGTAATTTACTCAACCGATTGGTCGCACACCAAGACGGAATACTCGCTTTTGCATTTCTCCAAGACATCCCTTTTACCAATAATCAAGCGGAAAGAGATATTCGTTGTTTGAAAACAAAGCAAAAAGTCGCCACTTCTTTTAGAACTTTTGATGGTGCGCAGCAGTATGCTCGTATTCAATCAGCCATTTCTACTTTCAGAAAACTTAATATTAACATCTTTCAGACCCTAATTGACGTTTTTGATAAAAAAAATGTCGACTTAGACTATGCCTAAGTTTTTAC
>JANMGN010000276.1:0-12485 GCA_031374645.1 Chitinophagales bacterium
GTTTGAACCATCCAGTCCCTGATCATGTTGCCCACACTGCCGCCATAGCGGAATTTGCTTCCGGCTAACAATGCTGCAAAAGCAACACTCAGAATTGCAGGAATCAACATCGTAACATTTATCACTTCTGGACCAGCCGCAATTTTTGCTGCATCAATAATTGTTTTCATTTCTGGCGTAGCTGTATTTGCCATATAATCTGTCAAATTTGCGCCTTGTGGCAACTTTGCAGTCAACAAACCATCATAGTGTTTTCCCATAAACATCGTGTAAATAGAAACCGCAAACATTCCTGCACCACCCATCAAATTCAAGCCAACTGCGCCTGTTTTTGGCATATTTTCAGCAACAAAACCAAGCATTGTGGGCCAAAAATAGCATACGCCCATACCAAACAAGACCGCTCCCAAAAAGATAGTATTTCCACTCGAATGTCCAATGACGTACATCCCGATAGTCGCTAAAATTGCTGAAATTAAAAGCACACCACTTGCCGATAATTTTTGAACCACAGGCTCAGCCAAACCTCTTCCAATTACCATAATAATTGCCGTAACGGTCAGTATCAAAATAGCATTACTGTTTACAGATTTTAGTAAAACTTCTATCCATTGTCCTGTAAAAAGCTCTGTAATTGCTGTTCCGAACATACAAACTATCATAAAAAGGAACAACGGTTGCAAGCACGCTTTATACATTTCGCCATCACTTACGCCACTCGCAACACGTTCTGTAACAGGGAATTCTAATTGATAAAATAAATAACCATATATTAAAGTCGGAATCAGCATCAAAGCCATTTGAATATGCCAATCCATTCCTGTAAAACCAATCAAAGTTCCTATCGCAATTCCACCAGGAAACCACAAGTGAAAGTGATTGAGTTTTGCGGTTTTTCTGTCTGGAAAAATGGTCGTAATCAAAGGATTACAAGCCGCCTCTACGATACCATTTGCCAAACCAATACAAAGCGTAGAGAAAAATAATGCCCAAAAACCATTTGCAAAAATAGTCATCACGATACCTAAAAGATGCAATGCAAAACCTACTGAGAGGAGTTGTTTCATACCAATTTTATCTACAATCATTCCGCCTATAATGACAGAAAGTGGGAAGCCCCAAAAAGCAGTAGAAGCGATAGTTCCTAACTCTGCTGTACTAAGATTGAACTCTGTACCGAGCTTATTGAGAATACCTGCACGAATACCGAATGAAAGCGAGGTGACTATCAAAGCCATACAACTTGCTAAAAAAAGTTTTGATGTGTTTACTTGTTGTGTCATAATTTTTTTTCGATTTATTTTAAAATTGGGCTTAAAAATAGGTGCTTTATATAGAAATAAAAAATTTTATACATATTTTTTTTAATATGGCGATTTTTATAAATATTTTTTCAAAAAAAATATGTTTCTTTACGTTCTGTTTTAATGTAAAAATATTTTTTAATCAAATACCTTTATACACATGAAGAATCTATATGCTTTTGTGATTATTGCCTTGGCAATTTTTCAAAACACGCTTCAAGCGCAAAAGACAACAGATTTAGCTCCATCTTTGAGTTTAGATGTGAGCAATACTAAAAATACAGTTGCTGAAATTTCTGCTAATTTTAGCCATTATTCACTTTTTAACCTTGATGAAAGAAACGCTTATGCTTTTTTAAAAAGCAATAATAGTGGTCAAATCAAAGTTTCTTTAGACGGAAAACCTGTAACGGTTTCTTATATAAGAAATACGGTTATTGGCGATAATTACGAGCTTTATGCGGCTGATGACAATGGTCAGCACAAAATCCAAAGCACTACGAAAACCTACGAAGGACGTTTGTTAGAAGATCCTTCGGCTACGGTTGCGATTACTGCCAATGAAGGCTTTTTTACAATGGCTATCCAAAAAGGCGATACGTATTACTATATCGAACCTGCGGATAATATGGCAAAAGAAGCCAACGGTCTTTATATTTTGTATAGAAACAAAGACTATATCGGTACGAAAAAATTTGCTTGTGCTATGGAAGATAAAGAACATGCAGAACATGAAATGGAAGAAAGCGCACGTGGTGTAGGCCCTTGTTTGCGTGTAGAATGGGGCATCGCTGCGGATTTTTCTATGTACACCAAATTTACGAATAGCGTTCCGAATGTAGAAGCGCACATTGTGAGCATTTATAATTTGGCACAAGTAAATTATAAAAATGCTTTCAATAACGATTTTGAATTTAAAATCGCTAAACAAGTCGTAGCGACAACCGCAGGGGCGGTTAATATATCTTCCTCTACGGATATTCAAGTTGTTTTGACAGCTTTTAATACTTGGGTAAATGCTGGAAACTTGAATTTCAACAATGGAAAACCAGATTTAGCAAGTTTTTGGAGCGATCGTGATTTTGACGGTTCTGCGGTAGGTTTGGCATATTTGTCTGCTGTTTGCGGAACAGCTCGCACGCAAGTTATTCAAGATTTTACGGATAACTCTGACCAGTTACGCAATACGGTATCCCATGAAACTGGGCATAATTTTAATTTAGATCATGATGCGTCAGGTAGCCAATTTATTATGGCACCAGTAGTTAATACCGCAACAGGCTGGTCCCCTTTATCTATTTCTACATTAAATACTTATGTTGCAGGTGTTCTTGCAGGTGGAAGTAATTGTTTGAGTTCGTGTTCTGTACCTGGGCAGCCTCCTATTGCAAATTTCACTTACAATACTTCTGCAGTTTGTACAGGTGGAAAAGTAGTTTTTTTTGATGATAGTACAAACGACCCAACTTCTTGGGGCTGGACTTTTGCAGGTGGAACTCCTGCTGTTTCTGCTTTGGAAGACGTAACAGTTACTTATAATACGGTTGGCGTTTTTGATGTTTCGCATACTGCAACAAATACGATTGGTCCAAACAGTATTACGAAAAAAAATGTCATACGTGTAGATAATGTTACCAATACGTATTGTAATTTCCCAGGAACACCAACAGGAAGCGGCGGTTTGAAGCAGTTTAAAGTTGGAAATTTTAGTAGTCTTTCTGGAAATGCAGTAGCTGATGGAAATAAATATATTAACCATGCTTGCTCTCGTATCGCTACGCTTGCGTCAAATACAACGTATGAAATTACGCTTGATATTGGAGATGCTGCTGCTGGCGTTAGTGAAGGTTTCAAAATTTGGATTGATTACAACAACAATGGCGTTATGACTGACCCAGGAGAATTGGTGTCATTTTCTCAAAGTTTTTTTGCTGGTACTGTAACTTCTACTTCTGGTGGTGTAAACGGTACTTCTTCTTCTTTGAAAATCAAAACACCTATTGCGCCAGTTTTTGATAAATTTTTACGTTGTCGTGTAATGACAACTGGAATTTCTGTGCCAAGTAATTTCTGTTATTCTAATTTACCTAATATCGGGCAAGTAGAAGATTATAGTATTATATTCCCTTCTCCTTTTGGTTCGGTAGAAACAAGCAAAAATGTAAGCTGTTTCGCTGGAAATGATGGCGAAATCAACTTAAACGTAACTGGCGGAACTGCTCCAATTGTCTATACTTGGGGAACGCCAAATGTAACAGGAGGAAATCCTAAAAATTTAGTTGCAGGTACATACAATGTAACTGTAACTGAGGCAGGTGGTTCTTCTTTGACAAAAACTATTACTTTGACACAACCTGCTGCTGCACTAAAAGCAACTGCTACTACAACGTCTGCTTCTTGCGGACAAATAAATGGTTCAGTAAGTATAACAGCAACTGGAGGAACTCCTAAGTATAAATACACTTGGTCAAATACTGCCGTAGATACCAATTTTATTGGTGGATTAGCTGGTGGAAATTATATTTTGACCCTTTCCGATTCAAAAGGTTGCTCTACAACGATTAGTAACACCGTAGGCGCAGTAGCTGCCGTAACAGTAGGATTTACTGGAAATACAACCGTTTGTAAAAATGTTTCTACAACCATAACAGCAAGTGGAGGCGCAACCTACATTTGGAATACAGCCGCTACAACGCCAAGTATTACAGTAGCACCAGCCGCTACAACTACGTATTACGTAACGGTAAGTGCAGGAGGTTGTTCTAAAACGGATTCGGTAAAAGTGACTATTGCAAACACCATAGCTACTATCAATGCTCCAAAATCTGCTATCTGTGAAGGAGAAACACTCGTTTTAACGGCAGTTGGAGGTGGTACTTATCTTTGGTCAAATGCTGCAAAAACAGCTGACAACTCCGTAACACCAACCAAAACAACAACTTATACGGTTACTGTTTCAAATAACGGTTGTACTGCAACAGCTACCAAAGATATTACGGTAAATACAGTGACTGGAACTTTAACTTCTGATAAAAATACGCCTTGCTCTGGCGAAACATTTGTTTTGACAGCAACAGGAGGTGGTACTTATCTTTGGGACGACAACAAAACATCAGATAAAGTAACCAAAACAGTAACTGGTACAAATACTTTTGTTGTGAGTGTTACCAATACATTGGGTTGTACTAAAAAATTCTCTATTACGATTGTTGGCGTACCTCCTTTACCAAAACCAATTATATCTGTTTTAGGTGTTCCAGCATTTTGTGAAGGACAAAACGCAATACTTTCAGCAACTGCTGCACCAGCAGGTTCTAAATACATTTGGAGCAACAATACAGGTACAGGCGCAAGTATTACGGTAACAAAAGCGGGTTCTTATACGGTAAAAATTCAAAATGGTGTTTGTCAAAGTGCGCTTTCAGATACTACAAAAATAATTGTATATCCGTTGCCAGCAGCACCAACACTTGCGGGAAATAAAGCAAGTATTATATCAAGTGTCTCTACCAATACACTTTGGTTTTATAATGGCGTAGCTATTGCTGGTACAAAAGATTTAGGTGTTTATACGCCTACAAAAACAGGGCAATATGTGGTACAATACACAGACCCTGTTACACAGTGTTCTTCAAAATCGTTACCATACAATTGTACAAAAGTTGGTGTAGAGGATTTACTCAATGAAAATCAATTCAAAGTATATCCGAACCCGATGGAAGAAAACCTTTCCGTTGCTTTGATAGATGTTGTTGCGGCTACTGATTTGTCTATTACAAATATTTTAGGACAAAGCGTTTTCTCACAAACTATCATAAATCAATCCACTTCTTGGAACATAGATATTACAGGCTGGGCAAAAGGTGCTTATTTTGTAAATATTATGAATAAAAAAGGTGAAGTTATTGGTGCAAGAAAAGTGATAAAAATGTAAGTTTTTGTTAGCAAGCGTTAAAAAAAAGCTATTTCAAAGGTGTTCTTTGAAGTAGCTTTTTTTTGTTCATCCATGATCTCGATAGATGACTGGACTAATCCTTCGGTTTTGAAAACCAAAGCGATTTTAGAGTATCAAAAGCAATTTTGTGCCAAAATCATGGATGAACCATAAAAAATAGCCCAAAGTGCTTAGTTTTTACTTATACACCAAAACGCCAATTTTCACACCTACATTAAAAAAATAGTTTTTTTCTGCAAAACCACCTCCAATTTCGTAACAATTGTATATTTTTTTATTGGTTTTGGCATAAACCAAATGAATTGCATTGTGAGTTGCGTTTCCGTAGTTGCTAAGTGTTCCTGATACTCCGAAACCTGAAAAAGATTTTTGAAAAAAATAAGCCGCACCTAAACAAAAACCAAGACTTAGTATGTTGCCATCTGGTTTTTTGATACCTGTTCCGTATGCAAGTGACAGCAAACTATGCAATACAAATCTATTTTTTATACATTGCGAAATACCAAAATGCGCTGCACTACCGTCATAAAGCGTTGTGCCGTCTGCCGCTGCCTCGCCTTTATAAAGACCTATATTTGCACCAAACGAAGTGTAAGTATTGCTAAAAAAGTGTTTGTTTTGTTTTTTTGATTTTGGAAATACAGGGTAATTCACTTGTGCGTGAAGCTCTGCGACAAGGAATAAAGCTAAGGAAAGGAGAAAGTTTTTCATGTAATTTTATACTTATTTTGTTCATTACTGAGAACGAACAAAATAAGTATAAAATTTTTCTTAAGAAAAATTTAACATAAAATGTTGTTTTTGAAAGCTACAAAGTAAGGAAAAAATTATTTTCGCCTAATTATTTAACATCAAGCACACTTTCAAAATTATTTGGTTGCGCTTCGTTATTATCTGTGGAGATAGCAACAACTTTGTATTTGCCTACCGCTGTAAAGGTATGATCAAAAGTAAGAGTATATGGACTTTCTTTGTGAAGATGCTCATTGATAACCTCTTTGATGTTTTTACCGTCTTCTGTTTTTATACTAACATTTAGGTTGTGAACAGTACCACCACCTTTACGCTCTATACTTAGCTTGAAGTTTGCTTGTTTATTGAGCGCAGGGGCAACGATGTTGCCGTTATTGTCAGTAAGTTTGAACGTGAGTTCGTAAAGTCCAGTGTCTGCGGAGTGTTTATGACAGCTTATTAGCAATACAGCAATACTAAGTAGCGTAGCGATAAATATTTTTTTCATATTGGTATTTTTTAGATGAGGTAAAATTATACTTTTGCTTTTTTATAAATTGGTACAGTGGAGCAGGGTTCTCCGTACATAATACTTTGCGCGAATGGACGTAGTTTTTTTGTCAATGCCAAGTAAGCCGCAGGAGGTACGGGCAAATCGCTACAACCTTTTATAACTATTTTTTGACCTTCATATTCTGCAATATTCAGATTATTGATGGCATTGAAATAGTAGGTTTTATAAAAATTTTCTTCATCGCCTTGATAAATTTCACGTGCAAAAGGCTCAGCGTACGTTGCTACCAACATATACGCCCAAACAGGTATTATAGCATCAGCGGAACAATAGACCAATATATTTTTTCCTTCATATTGTGTCCAGTCGTGTATTTTGAGTGCTTCTCTGAAATCTTTTTCTTTCAGAATTAGCTCCATAAAGAGGTAGTTTTTTAAATCAAAATGAGCTATTTCTCCTTGTGGAAAAAATTTCTCTAAGTTAAGAGTGATTAATCCACTTTGAGCTACTTTATTTATTAATGTATCTTCCATTTTCAATTTTTTATACCCAATAAGACGCTTTTTGGTACATCATATTGCACCGCAGTTGGATATTTTGTACTTAGGTCGTTAAGCGGACACTTTTGTTTTCTTTTTGCGTATGCTTAATTTTGCTAAATAAAAATTCTCTTTGGCGGTCATTAATTCTTTGTCTTCTGGTGTTTTGTCTGTATAGCCGCAAAGGTGCATTGCGCCGTGAATCATTACTCTATGTAGTTCGTTTTCTGTTGCAACACCTTGATTAACAGCGTTTTCTGTTATTCGTTCTACACTAATAAAAATATCGCCTTCGACCCTTTTTTCTGAATAAGGAAACGTAATAACATCAGTATAATCGTCGTGTTTGAGGTGTTCCATATTTATTTTGTGCAAATATTCATCTGAACAAAAAATATAACTAATGCCATGAAAAGTTTTATTTTCATTTTTTACAGCCTTCTCAATCCACGTAGCGATAGTTTGCTTATTGAGCATTTTGAAGTCTATATCTTTCGCAAAATAATTGATACCTTCGGGCGTTAGTTCATCGCTAAAATCTTCAATTTCTGGAAAATCTAAGTTCATATTTTATGTAGCACTGAATGATTATTTTAATGTAGATTTATGCTTTTTCGTCTTCACGCTTTGCCAACATATCAAAAATAGCTGGATTCATACCCATATTACTAAAACCACCATCGTGGAAAAGGTTTTGCATAGTTACAAAACGGGTCAAATCACTGAACATCGCCATACAATACTCTGCACAAGCCTCTGCCGAAGCATTGCCCAATGGCGACATCGTATCTGCATAATCGTAAAATTCTTTGAAGCCTTTTACGCCCGAGCCAGCTGTTGTCCAAGTAGGAGATTGTGAAATGGTATTGACACGAACTTTATTTTTTTCGCCCATGTGATAACCAAAACTACGTCCGATAGATTCCAACATTGCTTTAATATCGGCCATCTCGTTATAGTCTGGAAAAGAACGTTGCGCTGCCATATAAGTCAATGCTACGATACTTCCCCAATCCGCCATAGCATCTTGTTTGTGAAGCACTTGCATCATTTTGTGAAACGACATTGCACTCACATCAATAGATTGTTTTGACCATTCGTAATTCAAATCGGTGTAGTGTTTTCCTTTACGAACATTGACCGACATACCGATAGAGTGAAGGACAAAATCCAATTTTCCGCCCAGAATCTCTTGACTTTTGCTAAAAAGCAAGTCTAAATCTTCCATATTCGTAGCATCGCAAGCGATTACTTCGGCGTTGAGTTTTTCGCTCAATGCTTTTACTTCGCCCATACGCATCGCTACGGGTGCATTCGTAAGTACGATGGTTGCGCCTTGTTCTACGCATTTTTCAGCGACTTTCCAAGCGATAGATTGTTCATTTAGTGCGCCAGATATTACGCCACGTTTGCCTTTAAGTAAGTTATCCATATTTAAGTAATGTAAGCCCCATCTAAATCTTCCAGCCCCATCCCGACATTCCCCAAAGGGAAGGAGAAAAGAGGAAGACTTTAATGTTCTGAAGATAGATGAATTATAAGAAATAAAGTGGTAAAAACTTAACTTTCTTATCATCACATCAGGTTGCTTAGTTTTTATTTAGTTTTTAAAAAAATATACTAAGTAATGATGAATTTTGAATGATGAATTTTGCAAATAATTGATTATCAGTTATTCATTTTTAATTATTTATCTCCCAACGTGTATCAAAAGCACCGAAATATCAGACGGAGAAACACCACTGATACGGCTTGCTTGCCCGATTGTACGTGGTTTCAGTTTGGTCAATTTTTGTCTTGCTTCTAACGAAAGAGAGTTAATATCTTGGTAATTCATGTCTTCTCGAAGAAATAAATCTTCTAGACGGTTCATTTTTTCAGCCATTTCTTGCTCTTTTTCAATGTAACCTTCGTATTTCATGTTGATTTCGGCTTGTTCTACAAACTCCGAATCGAATGTATCAATATAGCGTTTGAGCCAAGGCAAGGCTTCACAAAGTCCTTTGATTTCTACATGCGGACGAGAAATCACTTGTATCAATTTCATTTTTTGACGAAGCGGAGCAGAACCTATACTTTCTAACCAAGCATTGAGTTGGTCAGGAGCGACGCTATTTTCTACGAAAAAAGTCGTAATTTCTTCAGAAATAGCATTTTTTTGACGTACTCGTTCCATGCGCTCGTCCATGTCACGAACACCTAATTTTTTTGCCAAAGGCGTAAGGCGAATATCGGCATTGTCTTGACGGAGCAAAATACGGAACTCTGCACGAGAAGTGAACATTCGATAAGGCTCATCTGTACCTTTCGTTACCAAATCGTCTATCAAAACACCAATGTACGCATCAGAGCGTTTTAGAATAAAAGGTGCTTCATCTCTTACTGCCAAATGTGCATTTATACCAGCCATAAGTCCTTGACAACCAGCTTCTTCGTAGCCTGTCGTACCATTTATCTGACCAGCAAAAAACAAGTTTTTTACCTTATGCGTTTCTAAAGAAAGCTGCAATTGTGTAGGCGGAAAATAATCATACTCAATGGCATAACCTGGTCGGAACATTTTTGCATTTTCAAAACCTCTTATTTTACGCAACGCTTTGTACTGCACGTCTTCTGGCAATGAAGACGAAAATCCATTGACATAGACCTCGCAAGTATCCCAGCCTTCGGGTTCTACAAAAAGCTGATGTCTATCTTTGTCTGCAAAACGATTGATTTTATCTTCTATCGAAGGGCAATAGCGAGGGCCTAAGCCTTGAATCCGTCCGTTGAACATAGGCGAACGGTCAAAACCTTCTTTGAGCGTTTCGTGTACGGCTTCGCTTGTGTATGTAATATGACAAGGCAATTGTTTGCTCAATTTTGGCGTATCTGTGTAAGAGAATTTGCCTGCAGGTTCGTCGCCATCTTGCACTTCCATCGCTGAATAATCCAACGAACGACCATCTAAACGAGGCGGAGTACCTGTTTTCATGCGTCCAGCTTCAAAACCTAATGCTACCAATTGTTCGGTAATGCCTTTTGCGGCTTTTTCGCCAGCACGACCACCACCGATATTTTTTTCGCCAATATGTATCAAACCATTTAGAAATGTACCATTCGTAAGCACCACCGAGTGACCTTCAATATCTAAGCCCATTCCTGTACGAACACCTCGAACTCTACCGTCTTTTATTAGCAAACCGCTGACCATATCTTGCCAAAAATCAATATTGGGATGATCTTCAAGCATTTTTCGCCATTTTAAAGCAAAAAGGGTACGGTCGCTTTGCGCACGAGGCGACCACATCGCAGGACCTTTTGAGCGATTGAGCATACGAAATTGTACCATTGTGTGGTCGGTAATGATACCTGAATAACCGCCCAAGGCATCTATTTCTCTCACAATTTGTCCTTTTGCAACACCTCCCATAGCAGGATTACAAGACATTTGTGCGATGCTTTGCATATTCATCGTCACGAGCAAAACTTTAGAACCTAAGTTTGCTGCACCTACGGCGGCTTCACATCCTGCGTGACCTGCGCCTACTACTATAACATCGTATTTTGGAAACATCTTTTATCTTTTCGCTGCAAAGATACGGCAAAAAAGATTATCTTGCTTGGAAAATTGTATAAAATACTATTTTTGAATGTAAAAAGGATATTATGTAGCTATTTTTTCTAAAAGCACAGTAAATTTAAGATATTTAACATTTAATACTTGACAATTATCAAAAAGAGTATTATCTTTGTATAGAAAAAATTCATAATATACAGTAAAGTAAACTTACTTATGCAGAACAAGTATCGAAGTATCGAAGTATCGAAGTATTGCCTATCTGTAGGCGATACCGCCACCTTTTTTGGAAAAGTCTCCATATTATTCCATTTCGTTAGAAAATAAAAATTTATCTTTTGCGAGCATTGTTGCAACCGCAAGGGCTTAAAGTACTTATAATTAAACCTTATTTTTTTTACTTAAATTTCTGTTATGAAAACATTATTTCCCTCTTTTCATCGAAGGCGTTAGTACGCCTCATACTTATAATTCTACTAAACCATCTCTTCCAAAAGATAAAAAAGCTAATGCTACCCAAGATTGGTCTCCCAAAGTAGCAAAAGCCAATTATTAACTCACATTGTTTAACGTTTTGAAATCAAAAATGTTAGATACAAATTTATTAGTTTATGAAAAAAAATAAAATTCTATTTTATTTGGTAACAGCTTTGCTAACTGCATGGAGTTGTAATACCTTTGATAAATGCTCACAAGCGCAATTTGATAAGGAAATAAATAACGGTAATAAAGACCCTAAAATTTTAGTCGTGGAACTTAATCATAGTCTGATGATTAGTGCTTTTGAAACTGCATATCTGCGTACTGGTTGTACGGGAGTTGGTAATGGTGCAGCAGCTAATGGCAATACCTTGAATACTACGGTTGAACTTACTGTATACACAGCATCGTCCACTCCAAGTGGACAGATTATTCCAGACCCTAATCCATATTTTAATAAGGTGTATAAAAACCAGCCATTTGTATCAACTTTTAATGGAACAAAAAATACCACTCATGATGTTTCTATTCCAGAGACTGGTGCATTTGCAATAGAGTACCTAATTACAAGCGATGATTGTAATCAATGTTGCGATGGGTCAGGCAAAGAAAAGTGTGGATTTTCGTCATCGCCAGGACAGTGTAAAGGGGGCAAACCAAGGATAAGGCTTATAAAACTATTTATGGCGGACAAAAGACCTGCCATTGAGCAAAATTTAACAATTTCATCTGGGGACACATGGGGGACAAAATCTTGTGTGGATTGTGATACTTGCCCAGAAAAAAAGTGTTACTAAATTTCTTTCAATAACTTATAAAATTATTTATTATGAATAAGAATATCTTTATATACGTACTATTACTAACAACATTTTTTTCTTCTTGTAAAAAAGAAGAAATACCGCAAGTTATAAGTGCTAATATTCCAATCGAATCGTTGGAAAAGTTAGATGCACAAAGCTATGACGGAAAAATTTTATTGTCAAGTGATGAACCAATTGACGGTAATAACACATCAAGTGCAGGTGATTATTATGGTGTATTTTTTGACGCAAATGAGCAGTATGTTAAAGCTGGAATAGTGTCCGTGAATGATAGTACAACTTTACCTACAGTTGAAGATGGGAAAAGGAACTTATTATTAGGTACATCAACTACTCAAGCGTTGGGTAAAGAAAACAAGATTACTTTCAGGTCTACCAATAGTGATTTTAAATCATTTAAAGACAATATTTATTTTCCTAAAAAATTATCTGTAAAAACAGATATGCAAAGTCCAGATTTTTTAGAAACAGCTAAAAACTTAACCATTAAATGGACTTCTGACGACCAAAGCCCAGACAGAAAAATTTATTTGACAATTTGCGCATTAGGGAAGCCTTGTAAACTGATTGAAATTGAT
>JANMGN010000317.1:0-3498 GCA_031374645.1 Chitinophagales bacterium
CGATTTGTGCAGCTTTTTTAATGATTTTTTTTCTTCTTCTGATAAAGTTACCATATTCATTTTTGAAGCAAAGTTAAAAATTATTGCTTAATATAATCCGAAAACCAATTTCACTTCAGTATACTTAGGGGCAGTGTATGAAAAATCAACAGTTGCTCTTAAAGATGGAGAATTACGTGCAGAACGTTTAGAAAAAGCCATTTTTTATTATCAAAATGCTTTGAATGTGAGTAAAGAAACAGGGTTTACGGAAATTAAAAGTGCTTCTTGGGAGGGACTAAGTAAGGTGTATGAAGTACAAGGCAAGTATAAAGAAGCCTTTGAGGTATTTCAAAAACACGTTATTCTGAAAGATAGTATTGGTAGCTCAAATGTCAAAAAACAAATAGCCAAAAAAGAAATAGAGTTTGAATTTAGTAAAAAAGAAACTGCACTCAAATACGAACAACAACTGACCATAGGCGAACTCGATAAACAACGGCTTTTGACTTTTCAACAAGGACAAACTTTGACACTCCGAGAGCAATCCTTGTCACTCAGCAACAAGGAAAAAGACTTGGTTCATTTGGCTTATCTAAAAGAACAAGCTGAAAAACAAGAAAAAGTAGAACAATTAGCACTTTCCGAAGAACGTGAAAAAGGAAAGAAAAAGACTTGTCTTTGAAAAAACTCGAACTTTCGACACAACAGAAACAAAATCTTTATCTGGGATTGCTCTCTTTGTTTTTGCTTGGTGGATTGGGTACATTATTTTACTTTTATACGACACTAAAAAAACAAAAAAACATTATTGCGAAGCAAAACGAACTCAACGAACATACTATCGCTATCCTTTCGCACGACATCAAAGAGCCGCTTTTGGGTGTAAAACTATTGCTCAAAAAACTCAACAAAGACGACCCCTTTGTAGCGCAAGCATCACAAAGTTTAGAAAATCAAATCAATTCCGTGAATGGAATTTTGACTAACTTGTTGAAAATGAAAAAGTTATCTTTGGGCAAAAAAGATAAAAATGCAAAAGCAAATGTAAAATCCGTGGTTCAAAATGTAACGCAAGAATTGAGTGCCGCAATTCAAAGTAAAGGTTTGACTATTAACAACGAACTAACAGATGATTTGATGTTGCCGATTGCGCCCGAAAAACTACAGATCGTTGTTCATAATTTATTGTCAAACGCTGTAAAATACAGCTTTCCGAACCAAAATATCCGTATTTTCAAAGAAGGCAATGGTTTTTGCATACAGGATTTTGGTGTAGGATTGTCGCCCGAACAACGCACAAAAATCATGCGAGATGTGACTACTTCGCAACAAGGTACGCAGCAAGAGCGTGGCAATGGCATGGGACTTTTTCTTGTTGGTGCGATGCTACAAGGCGAAAAAATTCGTCTTCTATTCGACAATGCTGAGCTTGGCGGAACGATAGTAAAAATATTAGAATTTGTAAGTAAAAATAAGTGAAATGAAGAAGTAAAAATGAGTTCACTTACCCAAACTTTTTAGCAATTTTTGGGCATCATTTTGGCGAGGATTGTAATAATCGGCAAGTTGTTGGAGGAGTAATTTTGCCGTTTCTCGCTGCAACAATGACAATTGACAGTTGGCAGTTAGCCAAGCAGCTTCCGAATAAAAAACAGAAGTTTCTGGATAAGAAGACACAAACAAAGAAAGTGTATTTATTCCTTCAACACACTGATTGTCAGCACATTGTGTTGCACCTTTATAAAAAATAGCGGCTTCACTTTTAGGAAATAGCTTTAAAACTGCATCAAAACTAAGCAATGCTTCTTTGTATTCGGAAGCTACATAGTGTTTTATTCCTTGTTGTAAAAGACGCTCTTCTTGGTTCGCAAACTCTATATTTTGTTTAGAGTTAGGGTTAAATTTTGGACTTACTTTTTCTGTTTCCGCTTTTGGTTTTTTATAAATATTTTTTGCTTTTGGCGAATAAATATTAGAGTTTTGAATAGGCGCAGGAAGCGGCATATTCGTATTATTTTGTTGATAATTCGTAGCGTTTTCGTAATTTTCAACTTTTGCGGTTGGCGGAGCAATTGGTATTTCTTTTTCTGCTACTTTGGTATTTTTATCATATTCTTTTTCTGTAACTACCTGATTATCAATATTTTGCACTGTTGTCTCAGCAGCTACAATAGGGTTTTCATTGGGTTTACTTTCATTAAAATCCGATATTGTAGCAACGTCTATCGAAGTCGGAACACTCGTATTTTTCTGTATATTTTTAAAATCAGAAAAACGGTTTGGAGCAATTTTTACGTCCGCTAATTTTGCGTCATTTTCTAATTGTAACTTGTCTTTATTTTGTACAATATTACTTATCGTGTCTTGTTTTTTTTCATTTAAAACAACCGGATTTTCAGTATTCTGCGGTGTTTTCCAAAACCAAAATCCTATTCCAAACAACACAGAAGCGGCAGCAAGCCAAGATACATAACGCCCAATTGCAATAGTTTTTGCAGGAGCATATTTATCCTTTATTTTACTTTTTATATTTTCATTTATTTCTATAAAACTCTGATTATCAATAGTTTGCAAGCCTTCTAAAACATCAGAACATAGCATACAGTCACTTACGTGTAGCTCTACCCTACGCACAAGCACAGCATCTGCGCTACCTTCTGCGTATTGCAAAAGCTCTTGTTCTTGCAAACAATCTACTTCTGAAGGGTATAAAATATTTTGTTTCATTTAAAATAAACCTTGCAATTCACCTGTAATTTTTTCGATAATCAGTCCCATATCTTCAGGTTTTGCCAAAAAATCAAGCTCATCTGCATTGATAACCAATAATTTTCCTTCGGTATAGCTGTTAATCCAATTGTCGTACCGTTGGTTAAGATTTTTCAGATAATCCAAACTCATCGAACTTTCGTAATCACGACCACGCTGCGTGATATGCTCCACCAAAGTCGGAATACTCGCTTTTAGGTAAATCAATAAATCTGGCGCATTCACTTGCGAAGACATCAGTTTGAAAAGGCTAAAATAATTTTCAAAATCACGCTCACTCATCAAACCCATTTCATATAAATTGGGTGCAAAAATATTGGCATCTTCATAAATCGTACGATCTTGAATAATCGTTTTGTTACCTCTATGAATATCCAAAACTTGGTTGTAACGACTGTTCAAAAAATAAATTTGCAAATTGAACGACCAGCGTTTCATGTCTGCATAAAAATCTTCCAAATAAGGATTATTGTTCGTTTCTTCGTAGTGTGGTGTCCACCCAAAATGTTTTGCTAATTGAGTAGTCAAAGTAGTTTTTCCTGCTCCGATGTTTCCCGCTATTGCGATGTGTTTTACTTTTTGCATTGATAAGTGTGTAAAATGAATATTTTTTCGATGTGCAAATGTACTAATTTTCGCTTTTATTTACTTCTTTTTCGATAAATTTTAAAATTTCGTTTATTTCTTTTGATTGAAAAAAAGTAAAATTATATTGATTTCTAAACCAATTAAGCTGTATTTTTTGAT
>JANMGN010000348.1:0-1719 GCA_031374645.1 Chitinophagales bacterium
CGATTTGGTCAATAATGAAGCGAGCGAAATCGAGCCATATATAGATATTTTCAAAGTATTAAATGCGCCTTTTGGTAAATTTTCTATTTTAGGAAATCACGATTATGGCGATTACAAAGCATGGTCTTCTAAGTCAGCTAAACAAGATAATTTTAGACGGCTTTTGAGGAATCATGAAGCACTTGGTTTTCGTTTATTGCTAAACGAAAATATAGAAATAGAAAAAAATAATCAAAAAATAACCTTAATTGGTATAGAAAATTGGGGACAAGGCTTTGTGCAACATGGAGATTTAGATAAAGCAATGGAAGCTGTAAAAAAAGATAGTTTCAAAGTCCTTTTGTCGCACGACCCGACACATTGGGAATTGCAAGTAAAACCCTTGATTGCGCATATTCATTTGACACTTTCAGGGCATACCCATGGCGCACAAATGGGCGTAGAAATCGGGAATTTCAAATGGAGTCCGATAAAGTTCCGTTATCCGAAATGGGCAGGCTTATACGAGGAAGCAGGAAAATATTTACATATTAATCGTGGCTTTGGATTTTTAGGATTTTCGGGTAGAGTTGGTATTTTGCCAGAAATAACTGTTTTAGAACTAAAAAAAGCATAAAAAAAACGGCAACCAAACCGAAGTTTGATTGCCGCAGGCATTTTCATGATTTGAGCTGCCCGATTTATTTTGGTAACAAAATCGCATCAATAACGTGTACTACACCGTTAGTAGCTGTGATATTTACTGCTGTAATTTTTGAAGGTGTACTGTTCAAGCCGCCTTGTACTGTTGCGTTTGCTGCATTGATTGCAACTTCTCTTCCTTCAGCAGTTTTTACATTACCACTTTTCAAGTTAGTAGAGAAAACACGTGCGCCAATGACGTGGTACGTCAATACAGTTGCTAAGAAATCAGGATCTGTTGTCTTGATTTTTGCAGAATTGAATCCTGCAGTTTCAAATGCTTTGTTTGTAGGTGCAAAAACTGTGAAAGGACCCGCACTCGCTAAAATTGCAGCTACGTTTGTCTTACCTGTGCTTGCACGCAATACTGCCTCTTTCAATAATGAAAGGTCTGCTGTTGCTACCACTAAATCTACAATTGTTTTTGATGGTGGAACGATTACCGCATCAATGATGTGGATTACTCCGTTATCTGCTGCTACGTCCGCTTTGGTAACTTTTGCTGCGTTGATAGATACTGCACCTGCTGCATCTTTTGTTACATAAGCCTTACCGTTCAATGTTGTAACTTCTTCGTTATCGGCTGTTTTGATACCTGCCGCTAATACTTTTGAACCCAATACGTGGAATTTCAAAATAGCTGCTAATACTGCTGGATCTGCTGCATTGATAGTTGCTTCATCTTTGAAACCTGCTGCGATAAATGCTGCGTTAGTAGGTGCAAATACTGTTAAGTTTGCGCCTTTAAGTGCATCAACTAAGCCAGCTTTTATAACTGCTGTTTTCAATAAAGAGAAATCAGGTGTGTTAGTTACTACATCTACGATGTTGTTAGTTACTATTGGCTTTACTGGCTCGTCTTCAGTACATGAAGTAGCAAATGTAATACTTGCAAAAGCGATTAGCGTGAAAAATAGGTTTCTTAATTTCATGATAAAATTTTTAAATGATTGGTTAGAAATAGTTTTTAAAAGTTTATAATTGTAAATCGTAACTTATAACATCAAATATGCAAAGTGGTTTAAAATGGTTGCCTGA
>JANMGN010000358.1:0-13701 GCA_031374645.1 Chitinophagales bacterium
CTTTGGATAATTCAAATACAGCCGTCACAATCACAAATAGTAGTAGTTTAGCCTTAAATTGTACGAATATTTCTACGACATTAACAGCAAATACAGGCGCAAGTTATTTGTGGAACACAGGCGCAACGACGCAAAGCATCAACGTAACGACCGCCACAACTTCTTCTATCACAGTGACTTATGCAAATGGCTGTAAAAATTCAGCTTCAGTAATCACGACTTTGGATAGTACAAATCCAGCCGTCACAATCACAAATAGTAGTAGTTTAGCCTTAAATTGTACGAATATTTCTACGACATTAACGGCAAATACAGGCGCAAGCTATTTGTGGAATACAGGCGCAACGACACAAAGCATCAACGTAACAACCGCTACAACTTCTTCTGTTACAGTCACTTATGCGAATGGCTGTACTGCGGAAGAATCTGTCACAATAACATTAGATAGTGCGCCGCCAACAGTTACTTTAATTCCAAGTAATTTAACGGTAAATTGCGCCAATCCAAGTTCTATTTTAACGCCTTCGGGAGGAGTTAGCTATTCATGGAGCAATGGATTAACAGGTTCAAATCCAACAGTTACACCAATAGGAACAACAACATATAGTGTTACTGCAACAGGCGTAAATGGTTGTACAAATTCTGTTACTGCAACAGTTGTTTATGACGCAAATACCGTAACAGTTGTAGCGACACCTACGAATATTATTTGTGCTGGTCAGACAGGTAGTATTTTACTCACACCAAGTTCGAGTACAATAAGTGCTTACAATTGGTCAAGTGGAGCGAATACGGGAGTTGGAACAACAGCTACAATTCCCAATTTGATAGCTGGGATATATAGCATAACTGTCACATTATCAAATAATTGTACAGCTTTTGTTACTACAACTATAATAGATGTAACACCTGTAACACTAACGGTTGATGGAACAGATCCTACTTGTCTTGGTAATAATGGTTCAATAGATTTAGCCGTAAATACAAGTACAATAATCTCATTTACTTGGAATAATACGACCAAAAATACCAACGGTACAGGCACTTCAAATACTATAAACAGTTTATCTGATGGAAACTATACTATCACGGTAACTTTGGCAACAGGTTGTACAGCAACTGAAACAACTACTTTAAATCCTGCGCCAGCAATCTCTTTAAATGTAGTTGCAACCGACCCAACTTGTCTTGCTAACGATGGAAGTTTAGCTTTGTCAGTAGGTATTCCAAACGTAACCGTAACGTTTTTTAGTTGGACTAATACGCCAGCTTTTGGTAGTGGAACAGGTGCTATAATTAATAACCTAATAACAGGTATATATAATGTAACTGCCACATTATCAAATACTTGTGTCATAACAGGAACTGGAATAATTGGAAATGCAGCAGTTGTAAATTTGAATTTAACGCCAACATCGCCTACTTGTTTAGCGAACGATGGTAGCATTTTAATCAGCCCAAATATTAGCACAGTAGCGACTTATAGTTGGACAAATACAACAAATAACACGAACGGTTCGGGTTCGGTAGCTAATATAATAGGATTAAGTGCAGGGAGTTATTCTGTAACAGTTACGCTTGTAAATACTTGTACAAAAGTAGAAAATACGGTACTTTTGGCAGCTCCAATAATACCTTTGGTCGCTACTCCTACAAATCCATCTTGTGCCAATTCTACTGGTTCGATATTACTTTCTTCTACTTCAAATACAATTACGTCGTTTAGTTGGATAAATACTACCACAACTACAAATGGCACAGGTACTGGCGATAATATTGCAAGTTTAGTAGCAGGAAATTATACTATTACAGCAACATTTAGCAATAATTGTACTGCAACAGTGACTTCAAGTATCCTAAATCCAGTTGTTTTTCCATTAATATTGACTGTTAATAGCCCAGTTTGTGTAGGCGGAACAGGTACAATAAATTTAAGTATTGGCTCAGGAACTATCAACAGTTTTTCTTGGACAGGAGCGAGTAGCGGTACACAAACAGGTACTCAATTGACAGGACTTGCAGCTGGTTCTTATACAATAGTAGCGACCTTAGCCAATGGCTGTACCGAAAGCGCAATCGCGCAAGTCCAAGCTGCTGTTCCTTTTACCATAACTCAAACAAGTGTAAATCCCGCTTGTGCAAATGTTTTGGGTAACATAACACTTGCTACAACAAGTGGAACGATAGATAATTTCAATTGGACAAATGCTGGTTTAGTAGGAGCAGGAAATGGCTCAGTAATCTCTAATTTAGTAGGCGGCACATATGACATTACGGTCACTATGGCAAATGGTTGTATAAGTACAATTAGTGCGACATTAGCATCTATACCTGTTTTAACTTTAAATACGAGCGTGTCAAATCCGACTTGTACAGGAAACGACGGTAGTATCACACTGAGTTCATCAAGTAGTGTGAGTAGTTTTTCTTGGGAAAATAACTCGACATCTAATAATGGCTCTGGTTCGCTGATAACAGATTTGATTGCAGGGAATTATAGTATTACTGCCACACTTACTAATAATTGTATTGTTTCTACTACAAGTCCTGTTAGTTTAATTGCCAACAATAATGGTCTAATATTAACAGCAGTATCTACAGCTCCCACTTGTGTAGGTAATGATGGAAGTATTAATTTAAGTTTAAACAACAGTCAGACCGTAGTAAGTTATAGTTGGGATAACGGACAAACAACTCAATCAGGGACTGGTGCTACCATAAATAACTTACAGTCAGGTAATTATGCGGTTGTCGCAATAGCCTCAAATGGTTGTATTTTGGTTGCAAATGTAACTATTGTCACTTCTTCTGCTATAAATTTAACATTCGTAAAAACAGACCCAACTTGTGTAAATACAGATGGTAAAATCGTACTTTCTTCTACTGCAAGTTCTATTTCGGCTTACAATTGGCAAAAAGGAATAGAAGTTGGAAATGGTTCTGGTGCAACTATAAATACTCTTTCAGAAGGCAATTACCTCATTACAGCAACACTTTCCAATGGTTGTATAGGGACATTAAATGTTACGCTCGACCCTGCGCCACCAGCAACAACTTCTGCCCAAGTTACTAATCCTATTTGCCATAATGGCAACGGACAAATAACAATTGTAGGTGGTACAGTAAGTACGTATAATTGGTTAAACACAAGCAGCACTGCAATAGGTAACGGATCAGGAAATACTATTTCCAATTTACCTTCTGGTGATTATTCAGTTTCTGTTACATACAATACTGGTTGTCAAGCGGTTACAACTTTACAGATTGTCAATCCGCTTGAAAAAACACTTACTTTAACAGCAACAAATCCATCTTGTCCAAACGGTCAAGGCGGTATTTTATTGTCTATAAATAGTGGTGCAATAACGAGTTATACTTGGTCAAATACTACTCAAAATGGTACTTCAAATAGCAATCCGCTACAAGTTTCAAGCGCAGGAACATACACTATTGTAGCTACAACAGACAATACTTGTACCATAACAGCCGCTACGGATATTGTATTTCCACCTGAAATAAATATTTCCGCAAATCCCACTGTGCCGCCTTGTGCTGCTCTTTTTGGAAGTATCAGTTTGAGTTCTGCCTCTGGTACAATTATATCATATTCTTGGAAAAAAGGAACAGATGTAGGCTCTGGAAATGGTACAAATATTCCAAATTTGAGTGTTGGGACTTATGAAATTACTGCAACGATGTCAAGCGGCTGTACAGTTACTATTACGGAAACTATCGACCAACCAAACGCATTAGTTTTGACAGCAGACCAAACAAGCCCAAGCTGTACTGGTAACGATGGAAAAATTACTTTGTCTGTAAATAACGGCACAATAAGTAGTTATTCTTGGTCTGGTGGAACGCCAACTAAAAGCGTAAGTGGTGTCGGCACTATCATCAATGATTTGACCGTAGGTAGCTATTATATTACAGCCACATTGGTAAGCGGTTGTCAAGTTACAAGCACAACTACAGTCACGCCACCTCCTAATATCAGCGCAAGCGGAATAGGAACTGCACCAACTTGTAACGCTACAAATGGGAAAATTGTAATGTCTGCGCCTGGTTTTACAATCGCTTCTTACTCTTGGGCAAAATTACCGTTTTTCTTCGGTTCAGGTGTTGGGAGTATCGCAACATCTTTGCCTGTTCCTGGTGCTTACGATATTACACTTACGCTAAGCAATGGTTGTACCACTACATTCGTAGGAGATATTCCCAATCCGCCAAGTATAGACGTATCTGCACAAGGTTCTGCTGCATCGTGTAACCAAAACGATGGAACGATTACGCTTTCCACATCAGGAACTATTACAATAAAATCTTATTATTGGTCTTTAAGTCCAAATTCTGGGCAAGGTGTAGGGACACTTATTAGTGGACTTGGAGCAGGTACATACAATGTTGATATAGTCTTGAACAACGGTTGCGTAGGCTCTACCACAGCAATAATTACAGCACCAACACCGCCAGATTTAACAGCAACACCTACCAATCCGCTTTGTGAAAACGATAAAGGAATTATCACTTTGTCTTCTTCAAATGGAACAGTCACGACCTACAAATGGTCTGGTGGAAATCCGACAGCAACAGGCACAGGCATTGGCGTTACACCAATTCTTAATCTTAATCCTGGGAATTATACAGTAACTGCCACATTCTCAGATGGTTGTACCAATTCAGCCACGGCGCAAATCAACGCTGGCTATACTCCAAATGCAATTGCCGTAGGAACAAATCCTTCTTGTGCTGGAAACGATGGTAAAATCTTACTTGCTGCAACGCCTCAAACCGTAGTTAGTTATGCTTGGACAAATGGAACAACTACGGGAAGTGGACCTGGGGCAAACATAAAAGGCTTATTATCAGGTACTTATAGTGTAACCGCAACACTCTCTAACGGTTGTGTTACAGACCCTGTCACAAAAGTGTTGGTAGCGCCCGCAGGAGGAACACTCAGCGCAACAGCAGTAGCAACAACTTGTGCTGGTAATGACGGAAAAATAAATCTAAGTATTACAACTGGAACAATTGCCTCTTACAATTGGGCAAAAGGAGTATTGACTGGAAGCGGAAATGGAACAGCGATAAGTGGCTTACAATCAGGCGATTATAGCGTCACGGCAACTTTGGTAGCGACTGGTTGCAAGAGTATAGTTACTGTAACTGTTCCGAGTTCGTCAGCAGCAATTGTTACAGGTACAGCTACCACACCAACTTGTTTGGCTAATGATGGAAAAATAACGCTCACTACGGCAACAGCTTCTATCACTACTTTTTCTTGGGAAAATGACAAATTCTTGAAAGGAAATGGTAGTGGCAATGATATTTCAAACCTAACGTCTGGTAATTATTTTATTACAGCAACTTTGTCAAATAATTGTGTCGCTAATCTAAATGTAATCGTAGCGGTTGCGCCAGTTATTGCGCTTACAGCTACGCCTACAAATCCTATTTGTAATGATGATAAAGGTAAAATAAACCTTTCTGCCGCAGGCGGAAATACAATTGTATCTTACAGTTGGATTTCTGGTGTAACAAATGGCAACGGAACGACATCAAGTATCACAGATTTACCAGCAGGAAATTATAGCATTACAGCAACACTCGCCAACGATTGTAAAAGTATTTCTACAACAACAATTACAGCAGCACCAGTTGTTACATTTTTGAGTACGGTCACAAACCCTACTTGTTTGGGCGATGACGGAAAAATAAAATTGGCAGCGAATAACGGCAATGTAACTACTTTTTCTTGGGAAAATACTACTTTGAATACAAGTAATAATGGTACAGGAAATACAATAAATACGTTATCGGCAGGCGATTATACGATAACAGTTACTTTAAATACAGGTTGCGTTTTAGTGAAAAATGAAACACTTTCGGCAGCAAATTTAGTAACAATAACACCTACACCCAAAGCTCCTACTTGTATAGGTACTGACGGTAGTATTGATTTAAAACTAAATACTGGAACAGTTGCCACTTACGTTTGGGATAATACAATTACGAATAAATCAGGTTCTGGAACAAGTATAACTAACTTGCAATCAGGAACTTATACGATTACAACTACTTCTAATGCAGGTTGTAAAAGCGTAATAAAAGATGTAGTAGTTCCCACTTTTCCTAATGCAAATTTGACGGTAAAAGCAACTACGCCTTCTTGTTTATTGAATGATGGAAAAATAAATCTTGCAGCAGCAGGCACCACCATAAAAGATTTTAAATGGATAAACGGCTCTAAAACAGGCAATGGAACACTTGATGTAATTGAAAATTTAACAAGCGGAAATTATTTTATTAGCGTCACTTTAAATAACAATTGTGTTACAAATGCGACGATTAAAATTGATACAGCTGTCACTGCAAAATTAATCGCAACAGCTCAAAATCCGACTTGTCCAGAGGCGTTTGGTAGCGTAAAATTAATCCCAAGCATCAGTGATGTAGCCAATTACAATTGGACTAATACAACCAAAAAAGATACAGGAACGGGCGATGTCGTAAAAGATATTTTACCAGATAATTACATGATTACAGCTACGCTCGCAAATGGTTGTATTGCTTTTTCTACGGCAAAAATTGTAGGCTTACCAACCATTCCAATTGTAAAAACGGTTGCTGAGCCTGAGTGTTCGACCGTTTTAGGAAGTATAAAACTTACACCAGCAAAAAATACAATTAAAGAATACACTTGGGCTAACACTACTGAAAAGGGTAGTGGTCTTGGCGACAATATAACAGGTCTTTTAGGTGGAAATTATGTTGTAACTGTCACATTTACAGATGGTTGTACAAGTATTGTGAAAGATACTGTACAAGCTATTCCGACTTTGACTTTAACGACAAAATCCGTGAACCCAACGTGTTTGAATAACGATGGAAAAATTGATTTGGAAGTCAATAAAGGAACAATTACGAAATTTGCTTGGACTAATACAACTGGAAATAATGCAGGAAATGGTACGTCTATATCGGCACTTGCTTCGGGGAAATATACGGTTAGTGCAACGCTTGCAAATACTTGCATCGTTACAGATACGATTACTTTAATTCCTGCGAAAAAAATTATTTTAACCGCAACACCAACAGCACCGCTTTGTATAAATAACGATGGGAAAATTGATTTGATAACAAGCGAAAGTCAAATTTCAAGCTACGTTTGGGCGAGTGCAACCAATACTGGAAAAGGCAATTCTACAAATATAAAAGACTTATTATCAGGTACTTACAATATAACAGCTACGCTTATAAATGGCTGTACGATAACGACTACAAGCGATGTACAAGCTACGCCAGCCCTCGATTTGAAAGCAAAAGGAACTGCGCCAATTTGTATCGGGACGAGTAGTGGTACAGTTATTTTGACCGTAGGAAAAAGTAATGTTGCGTCGTACGTGTGGAGTAATGGAACGCAAACAGGCAGTGGTTTGGGCGCAACTATTTCTAATTTATCGGCTGGAAATTACGTTTTCACAGCAACCATGGCGAATGGTTGTGTGGACAAAACAACGGCTTTTTTAGATAATCCAAAAGCTATTGTTTCTACTTTAAATAAAAATATTTGCGCAGGAGAAAGTTTTGAATTGAATGGTAAAACATTCCAAGATGCAGGTGTTTTCAAAGAAATATTCCAATCTTCTTTCGGCTGCGATAGTACCGTGACGCTGACTTTGGGCATCAATCCGTTGCCCATTGCAAAAGCTGGTTTGGATAAAACAATTACGTGTTTGGAAAAAACCGTTTTGCTCGATGCGTCAAGTTCTACTATAAACTCGACTTATAATTGGGATACAAAAGATGGTGCATTTACGACTTCTAATCAAAATGTAAAAACCAATACAGATAAAGCTGGAACTTATATTTTGACCGTAAAAGACAGTAAAGGCTGTGTTGCAAAAGATACTACAATCGTAAATGTGGATATTGTACCAATTTCGGAGATGATTTTTGAGATAGATTCTGCGCTTTGTTACAAGGCAAAAAATGGTTCTATTGCCGTAATTAGCACAAAAGGAGGAACGCCTCCTTTCGATTATAGCTTTAATAACGCCCCGTTTTCTAACGGCAAATTATTTAATAATTTGGCGTCAGGTGTTTATTCAATGAATGTAAAAGACAGTAAAGGCTGTACTTTTGAGCAAAAAGCAATTGTAAATCAGCCGAATATTTTGACCGTAGCAACCGATGCGCCTACCGAAGTTGTAAAAAATGGTTTTCCACTTTTATTAAATGCGCAAACAACAGGTGGCTCAGGAACAAGTTCATTTACGTGGAAAACAAGCGATGTGAAAGGAAGTTTTGACTGCACGACTTGTCCGAAAGTAGTCCTTTTGCCAAAAACAAATGCCAATATCACAATCACTGCAAAAGATGCGAACGGCTGTATAGCAACAAAAATTTATCCGATAAAAGTAGATTCCTTGATAGGCGAGGAAGTTTATACGATTACGCCAAACGACGACGGCAAAAATGACGAGTTATTTTTTCCAGAAATAGAACAGTTAGCAGCAAACAAAATTCCAGATAATCAGTTGTTTGTTATCAATCGTTGGGGCAATGTAGTTTACAACAAAAAAACGTACGATAACGATTGGAAAGGCACTGACAGTAGCGGAAATAATTTGCCACAAGGCACATATTATTTTATTTTGAACTTAAACCTTGCAGACGGAAAAATAAAAACGGGCTATATAACGCTGATAAGGTAAAATAAAATTAGTGAAATCGGTGTGGTTTTTGTACAATCACTATCTAAACAGACAATAATACTAATTTCTACTTTATATAAAGTTTAAGAATATTAAAAAAAATATTAACTTTGCGTTAAACTTATTAAAGAAATAAAAGTCTAACTGTTTTTATTTCTACAAAATAAATATAATCTGTAAATAAAATGGCAAATCAAGACCAAACCTTTTTCTCTCCACCACCAGGCGCAGTCATAAAACCTTACACGGGTACGTTTGGAAGACCTCAACTCATGCACCTCCTTCGCAGGACGCTTTTTGGCGTTTCTCCTGCCGATATGGAGGCTTTCGCAGGAAAAACGCTTGACCAAGTGGTAACCGCTTTGCTCAATGTGAGTGCTACGCCACCTGCACCACCTATCAAGCACTACATTTCAAGGCCAACTATAGACTTAAAAGCTACGGATACCAACGGCAATCCTATACTATATAATGGTGCTAATACGTTGGTTTATCAATCTCAAACCATTGCAGGTGTTACTTTATTAACGACTAATGGCTTCCCTGTGTATGTGCAAGCAAAAGATACTACGGGAAAAGTAATTTTGGTGAACGCATTACCTGCCTACATCAGAGCTGATAACAAGGATTCTCAGAAAATATTTACGGATAACAACGGTAATTATGTAACCATGAAAACCCAAATTGCAGTGGATGATATCGATACTGCGGTTAGTGGAAATGCTAATTATCCTGGCATTAAATTAGGAGAAACTTGGGTAGATTATCGTGCCTTTCAGTCTGCGGTACAAAATCCTGAAAATCCTCGCCAAAATTCTATCCGTTCTTGGATGGTACAACTTGCTGTTGAGCAAGATAGAAATCTTCGTGAAAAAATGACCCTTTTTTGGCATAATCATATTGCTACCGAAACAATTGATGTCAATAATGCAATGATGTACTATCATCATACGGCACTTTTGCGCAAATATGCATTGGGTAATTTTAAATCATTAATAAAAGAAGTTACGCTTGACCCTGCTATGATGGTTTATCTGAATGGCGAAACGAATGATGGCTCAAAGGTTCAAAACGTGAATGAAAATTACGGACGGGAATTACAAGAGCTATTTTGCATAGGCAAGGGAGCTGGCTCTAAATATACCGAAGATGATGTGAAAGCTGCTGCACGTGTACTTTCGGGTTGGGTAACAAATAAAGGTAATGAAATTGACCAAACAAAAATAACGGCTACTACTAATCTTAACGCATTTCCGAAGATTACGAAACCCAATATTCCTTACAAGTCATTCTTTTTTCCTAATCGTCACGATGTAAATGACAAACAATTCTCAGCGTTTTATGGAAATAAAATCATAAAAGGTACTAATACCTACGCAGGAGCATTACAAGAAATAACTGATTTGATAGAAATGATTTTTGCTACTGACGAAAGTGCAAAGTTTCTCATACGTAAATTATATGTATTTTTTGTCAATTCCGCTATTGACGCAACCATTGAAAAAAATGTCATAGAACCATTGGCAGAACTATTCCGCATGAGTAATTATGAAATAAAACCAGTACTCAAAGCTCTTTTTACCAGTGATGAATTTTACAATGTTCGTTACCAAGGCGCAATTATCAAAAGCCCAATGGACTTTGTATTAGGACAAGCTCGCTTATCTTTTGTCCAATTTCCAACAGCTAACAATACCTTTGAGGCAAGATATTTCTTGGGAGAAAGATTAGATGGTTCACTTGGCAATTTAGGACAAAGATTCGGTTCTCCGCCAGATGTTGCAGGTTGGACAGCCTACTATTTAGCACCTATTTACTATCATTCTTGGTTGGATACTTCTAACTATCCTCTTAGAAAAAGCTTCCAAGAACAAAAAAATATTCAAGCTAATACGGTTTTTATTAATAAAGAATCCGTTGGTTTAACATTGAAATTTGATTACGTAGAATTGGCAAAACGATTGTCAAAACCTACTGATTTAGTACAATTAATAAAAGATTTAGCGGAATATCTTTACCCTGTTGCAGTTTCTCAGTCGTCTTTGGATAAGGTAAAACTAAGAGCTGTCACACTTGGTGGCATCACTGAAGCAAACTGGCAGGCAGCATGGAATAATTACATTGCTAATCCGCAGACGACAGATGCAAACGGTAAAAAAGTACCCGATTTTCTGCTCGGGCTTATGAGAATTATGTTTTTTGCAGCAGAATACCAGTTGCACTAAATAATTAGAAATGAACAATGAATAATTAAAAAATGAAGAGCGTGAATTACGTAAATTATTTATTTTTAATTATTCATTTTTAATTGATTTTTTTCAATATATAAAAAAATGAAACGTAGAGATTTTCTAAAAAAAATGCCAATTGCGGCAGCTACGACAATTATAGGCGGTTCGACGGTGCAAGCCTACGCAAATAGCCCAATGATTCAAGCATTAACAGCCAGTTTGTACGAAACTGACCGTGTGCTGATTGTCATACAAATGAGTGGTGGTAACGATGGTTTGAATACCATCATCCCGCTTGACCAATACGATAATTTGAAGGCAGTGCGTCCTAATTTATTGATGGATCAAAGCCAAATTTTAAAACTAAACGATAAAACGGGTATTCATCCAGGCATGAACCGTTTCAAGCAATTGCACGATGAGGGAAAATTAGCGGTTGTTCAAAGTGTTGGTTATCCGAGTTTTAGTTTTTCGCATTTCCGAGCAACAGATATTTGGATGTCTGGTTCAGACTCTAACCAATCTTTATCAACAGGCTGGATAGGACGTTATCTAAATTACGAATATCCAAACTTTCCTGTCGGCTACCCAAATACAAAAATGCCAGATCCATTAGCTATTCGTATGAGTAATGCGGGTGGATTGAGTACTCAAATGCCTGGATTTAATCTCGGTTATGCGCTAAACACTCCAAATAGCGCACTTGATTTGAGTAATTATATTTTCCAAGACCCTACGACGAGTACACCAGGAGGAGAAGAATTATCTTTTGTACGTGAAATTATGCGCCAAACGGATAAGTTCGAAGATGTAGTTTTAGCGGCTTACAATAAATCTAAAAATTTATCTACTGCTTATCCTACTGCCGCAGGAGACCCTGGAGTAAACCTATCTAACCAACTCAAAACAGTAGCTCGTTGTATTGCAGGTGGCTTAAAAACACGTATTTATTTTTTAAATACAGGTGGTTTTGATACACACAACTCACAAGTAAATGGTTTGGATAAATCCACAGGCACGCACGCTAACCTACTAAAAGGAGTATCAGATGCAGTATATGGTTTTATGGACGACATCAAACTGATGGGATTGGAAAATCGTGTTTGCGGTTTTACTTTTTCAGAATTTGGTCGCCGTATCCTTTCCAATTCATCTATCGGAACAGACCACGGTGCAGCAGCTCCAATGTTTGTCTTTGGTGCGCCTATCAAACCTGGTGTTTTAGGGCAAAATGTAATTATTGACCCAAAAACATCTAATGTGAACTCTAATGTACCTATGCAATACGATTTCCGTTCGGTTTATGCAAGTATGTTGGGCGATTGGTTCTGTGTACCAAAAACAGATTTGGATAGTATTCTGCTCAAAAATTTCCAAAAATTAGACCTTTTAGATTCTATCAATTGTATTCCTGTGGACGTTCACGAAGCCAATAATGCAGCAGGAGAAAACTTACTAACAACTTATCCGAATCCGTTTACAGAAGCGACTACTATTAAATACGAAACAAAAGGAGGTAATACCCAAGTCAATATTTTCAATAATGAAGGTATTTTGATAAAGAATTTAGTGGACGACATAAAAGACGAAGGTCGCTACGAAGTCCGTTGCGATTTGGGCGATTCACCTGCTGGTATTTATTATGTACGTTTACAAAATGAACAATTGCAGCAAGTAAAACCAATGATAAAAGTGAGATAAATAGCACGTAATCAGATATTAATAAACAATAAAACCAACGGCAAGTACATTTGTCGTTGGTTTTTTTTTATAAAAACAAATATTAATATTGTTTTTTATGTAAAATGCTTATTTTTGCCAAAACTAACCAATATTTTATAAATACTCTTACGAATATGAAAATCAAACACTCATTTCTCTTTGTCATTTTATTTTTTGCGCTTAAAAGCCAAGCGCAACGCTTCCAGCAACACGCAGATTACCGCATGGAAGTTAATTTTGACGCTCAAAAAAACCAATATCAAGGTACACAGACCTTGAAATACACCAACAATTCGCCTGATACGCTACAAAAGGTGTTTTTTCATTTATTCAACAATGCTTTTCAACCTAAAAGCAGCATGGATATTAGAAATCAAAATCTGGAAGATGCGGATCCACGTGTAGCGGACAGAATTAGTAAACTTAATGCCTCGGAGCAAGGTTTTTTACATTGCAAAAATGTAAAAATGAATGGTCGTGATGTGGTGGCAAAAGAAGAAGGCACTATTTTAGAAGTAACGCTTTCTGAACCAATCGCACCAAAATCAACCGTTACTTTTACCATGAATTTTGACGGTCAATCGCCTATTCAAATTCGCAGAAGTGGACGAAACAATAAAGAAGGAATTGATTACTCGATGGCACAATGGTATCCAAAACTCAGACAACTTCTTGGAAAGCAAACGAACAACCAGAATACAAAAATCAAGCATCGGGACACGGTGGCGGAGATTATGGTTTAGCAAGAAATTTCGTACAAGCAGTTGCCCAAAACAAACCCGAACTTTTGACCTCAACAATCGAAGCATCAATTGAAAGCCACGTAATGGGCTTTATGGCAGAAAAAAGCCGACTTAGCAAACTTATGGTTGAAGTGAAAATATAATATAAATGTGGAGCGAATCGGGCGACGGTCGTCTTCGGTTCGCCGTTAGAGAGAGAAAAAACAATGCGTAAAATACTAATAATAAGCCTTTTAGCTCTCGCATCATGCCGATATAAATGTGGGGCGAATCTTCGGTTCGCCGTCAGAG